>RFJH01000046.1 GCA_003694975.1 Anaerolineae bacterium
CGCACCTACTCGGCCACCGTCTTGGCTTCTACCATTAGAGCGATCCCTGTGATCAAAAGATTTTTCGGATAGATACTAAGCGATTTCGACAATCTGCCCGGTGAGCACCTCGGGGTCACAAAGGCCCAAGACGACGTCCATCACATCGGCCTGCACCGAGCGGGCGTAACCGAGGCCCTTCAGGCCGGTGCCGATGGCGTGAACGCGCACCCCGTACGATTCCAGTTCGCGCGCTGCCTGTAGCGTAAGCCCCAGAAGCCCCATCTTGCTGGCGACATAAGCAGCACGGTCGAGTGCCTCGTATCGACCCGCCAGTGGAACAACGTTGATAATCACCCCCCCACCCTGAGCACGCATAATACGTCCCACAGACTGAGTCATCAGGAAGGCGCCGGTCAGGTTGACATCCAGGGTGCGGTGCCAATCCCAATCGTCCATCTCGAGGAGAGAAAAAGTCGGCTCCACGTTCGCCGCGTTGACCAGGATGTCAATCTTCCCCCAGACATCCGTCACGGCGTTGACCAGAGTCTGCACGGCGAACTTTTTGGAGACATCCTGCACAAAGGCACGCGCCTCCCCTCCGCTCGCATTGATGGACTCCACAACCCCGTCCAGATTGACCGGCGAAATGTCGTTGGCCGCCACACGTGCGCCGCGTGCGCCAAATCCCTCTGCCAGGACGCGTCCCACCCCGCGCCCTGCACCGGTCACCAGTGCCACACGACCTTTCAAATCATCCATGTGTTCCTCCAGACTCACCCGCTTTCGCCGCTTTCTTCGCAGCGTGGCACCTGATCCGGGTTATGCCGCGCGTTCAACGGGAGGCCGAAATACGGCGAGGGGTCGAGGGTGTTGCGTATCTCCAACTCGTTGCGAAACGAACCTTTGCCGTCGCCCAGGACAACGGAAAAGTGCAAATGTACACCGACCGGGTTCATCGGATCACCGGAATAATTTCCCTGATAGCCAAGCAACGTCCCCGCTTCCACAGGGACATCATATGTCCCCGGGGGAAAGGCGTCCACGATATAGGAATGGCCTTCCTGATCGGCCATATGTGTGTAATATAACCAGATTTGCCGGCCCGCTTGGAGAGGGTCATCCGGCACGCGCACAATAACGGCGGACTTCCACTCCGGCAGGCGCGTCAGGTAGCCCGGGTAGGCAGAGAAAACCGGCGTCACTCCAGGGGGTGTTCCGGCAAAGATATCTATTCCTTGATGACGATGCCCAGGGCGGAATGAATCATCCCACAGGAACCCTATCAGGCCATCGGTAGGGAAAAGAAAGGGAGCATCCCCGCAACGCGTCCCCGCCTGCATGGCCCACTCAGGGTGAGCATCCGGTTCACTCAACCAGGCGCGCAGCACGGTCAGGCGCGCTGCGGTAGGGCGGATGTAGCGGTAAAAGAAATACCCTCCCACCAGTGCTCCAACAAAAAGGACGGAGAGCAGAAAACGTTTTGACATAGCGGGGAGATTATACTCGCTTCGGACCCTGCCGGACGCTACCATCATGGACAATGCACCAGCCGGTCGCCTCGCGCGGGAAAATGGTATCATCTATGAGTGATCACAGGATAGTACAGCGTACACCGTCAGGAGACCCTTTTCGTCATCATGCATGGAGGCAACCGATGAACGCAGAGCGTTACTCAACCTGGGTCGAAGTGGACCTGGATGCCATACGGCAGAACGTGGCCATCATCGCCCAACACACAGGCGTGGCAGTGATGGCGGTGGTCAAGGCCAATGCCTACGGCCACGGGGCCGTTCCCGTGGCAAAGGCCGCGCTAGAAGGCGGCGCTTCCTGGCTGGCCGTAGCCCGTCCGGAGGAAGGGTTGGAACTGCGCGAAAACGGCCTGGACTGCCCCATCCTCCTGCTTGGATATACCCCTCCGGCGATGGTCGAGACCGCGATCCGGAACCATCTTTCCATGACGGTCTGGCGAACGGAACACATCGAGGCCGCCGACCGCGTCGGGCAAAGGCTGGGCATCCGGGCACGTCTGCACCTGAAAGTGGATACCGGCATGAGCCGCCTGGGCGTGCCGCCGGAGGAAGCGCTTCCTCTGGTGCGGCAACTGGCATCGGCACGCGGCGTCTCTTTCGAGGGAATCTTCACCCACTTCGCCCGCGCGGACGAGGCCGACCCTACCCCAACCGATGAGCAAGAGCAACGGTTCCGTGATCTACTGCAATCCCTGGAAGCAGAAGCCCTGCGTCCGCCCTGGGTTCACGCGGCGAACTCGGCTGCTTCCATGTATCGCTCCAGTGCGCACTTTGATATGGTGCGCCTCGGCATTGCCATGTACGGTCTGCACCCCTCTTCAGAAGCCCCTCTTCTGCCAAAAATGCGTCCCGCGCTAACCTGGAAAGCCGTGCTCAGTCACGTCAAGGTACTTCCCCCGGGTCGTGGTGTGAGTTACGGCCATGAATACGTCACCTCGCACCACGAGCGCATCGGCACGATACCGGTCGGATATGCCGACGGCTTCCGGCGATTACGCGGTAATGCTGTCCTGGTCGGTGGGAAACGTGTGTCGGTCGTGGGGCGCGTCTGCATGGATCAAATCATGGTGCAACTGGACGCTGTGCCCGACGCTCGCCCCGGTGACGAGGTGGTACTCATCGGGCAGCAAGGAGGAGAGAAAATCACGGCGGAGGACGTGGCCAGGACCTGGGGGACAATCAACTACGAGGTGACCTGCGCCATCGGACCGCGCGTCCCGCGCATCTATCACGATACGCGCGCGTAACCTGCCGCCGGCGTTCCTCCTCCATGGCGAGAAGAGAACCCGATAAGAAAGACAAAAGGCTGCGGACAGATAACCGTCCGCAGCCTGAATGTTGAGGTCTTCCAAGGCGTTCACCCGCCCAGGTAAGCCTTTTTCACATCCGGGTTGTTGAGCAGGTCTTCGGATTTGCCTTCCAGGACGAGGTTACCGGTCTCCAGGACGTAGCCCCGCTGGGCAAATTGCAGCGCCATGCGGGCGTTCTGCTCCACGAGAAGGATCGTAGTGCCTTCCTTATTGATATCTTTCAAGGCCTTGAAGACATCCATCATCAGAAGAGGCGCCAGTCCCATGGATGGCTCATCCAGAAGCATCACGCGGCGGGCACTCACCAGAGCGCGCCCTACGGCGAGCATTTGCTGCTCACCACCGCTCAGCGTGCCCGCTTTTTGATTGATGCGTTCCTTCAGGCGAGGGAAGATGGAGAAGACACGCTCCATATCGCGAGCGATGCCGGCAGTGTCCTTGCGGGCAAAAGCAGCGAGGCGGAGGTTTTCCATCACGGTCAGATTCTCGAAGAGGCGACGTCCTTCCGGGACATGGGAAATCCCCAATTCGGCCACTACCTTATCCGCGGGGTAATCGAGCAGGTTCTTCCCATCAAAGGTGATCTTCGACCCCGGCTCCACGGGGATCAGACGCGAAATGGCACGTAGTGTGGTGCTTTTCCCTGCCCCGTTGGCACCGATAATGCACACGATCTCGCCCTCGTCAACCTGGAAACTGATGCCGTGCAGCGCCTTGATGTTGCCATATGAAACGCGGAGATTTTCAATGGTGAGCAGCATCAGACCTCCACCTCCTTCCCCAGATAGGCCTCGATGACGACGGGGTTGTTACGAATTTCCTCCGGCGTGCCCTCGGCAATGACCTCGCCGAAGTTCAGAGTCTGGATTGTTTCGCAGAGTTCCATGACGAACTTCATGCGGTGCTCGATGAGGAAGATGGCCATCCCGATCTGGTCGTGCACTTTCCGGATGATTTCCATCATCTGAATCAATTCTTCGGGATTCATGCCGGCAGTCGGCTCATCCAGGAAAAGGACTTTTGGCTCGGTCGCCAGGGCGCGGGCGAGTTCTACGCGGCGCTGGATGCCGTAGGGCAGGCTGGTCACCAATTGATCGGCGAACTGAGCCGCGCCGACCAGATCGAGCAACTCCATGGCCAGTTCCGTGTTGGCCTTCTCCTCAGCCTCACGTTTCGCCGTGCCGAAGAACGCTCCTACCAGGCCATAAGTCAACTTGGAGTAACGCGCCATCTTCACATGCTCGAGGACGGTGAGATAGCGCCAGAGACGCATATTCTGAAAAGTGCGCCCCAACCCTCGTGAAGCAATCTCATTCGGCTCCAGATGGGTGATGTCCTCACCCTCCAGCAGGATGGTTCCTTCCGTGGGATGGTAGACACCCGTGATGAGATTGAAGATCGTGGTTTTTCCTGCGCCGTTCGGGCCAATCAGGCCGCGGATCTGTCCTTTCTCAATGGTGAGATTGTAGTTATGGACGGCGCGCAAACCGCCGAACCAGTGAGTCATGTTTCGGACTTCAAGCAGTGCCATGGCCCGCTCCTTTCGACGTTTCACCCTTCGGCAGGAACAATTTCTCGATCTCGAACTCGGTGAAAGCCACCAGGCCGGTCGGGCGGTAGATCATGATCAGGATCAACATAATCGGGATGATGATCCACTTATAGATTTCGAGTGGTCGCAGCGCCTCACTGATCAGGTTCAGGCTAACCGCGCCGACAATCGAACCCGTAACCGAGTTCAGGCCGCCAAAGTAGACCATCGCCAACACTTCGGCCAGTTTGCGAATGCCAAAGGTATCCGGGTTGATGTAGTGCAGCACGTGGGCAAAGAGACCACCGGCCACACCGGCCCAGAAAGCGGCGAAGAGAAAAGCCACCATCTTGGTTTTGCGCGTGTCCACCGTCATGGCCGTCGCGGCCAGTTCGTCATCGCGCACCGCGTTGAGCGCTTTCCCCATCGTGGAACGCACAAAATTGTTCATGATCCAGACGGACAACACAGTCCATACAAACACGATGGGTAGCGTGGCATAATCCGGCTGATTGGCCACACCGCGCGCACCACCCACGACCTCCATGTTCTCAAACAAACTCTTTACCACGAACATGAAGGCCAGCGAGATGATGGCCAGATAGTCGCCGCGCGTGCGGAAAGAAGGAATAGCCACCAGAAGCGCGCCGATGGCCGAAACCACACCTCCCAGCACTAACCCCACTGGGAAGAAATAGGGCCCCCATGAGGGAGGAAAGATAGCCTCTCCAAACCGATTGTCGTTGACGAAAAGTACCAACGTGAAGACAGATGCCGTATAAGCGCCCAGTGCCATGAACCCCGGATGGGAACAAGAGAACTCTCCCATGTATCCGTTCACCAGGTTCAGGCTCAACGTGACGATGATGGCAATCATCGTCAGGCGAGCAACCAGGATGCGATAATCACTGATGCTCGCCCACAAATGCAGGTCGGCATACAGGAGGAGCAAGTGTACCAACGCGGTGACCAGTAAAGGATACCGCATCAAGTAAGCAGCGATCCGGTTGAATAGGGGAGCCGTAAAGCGGGCTACCAGGCCAATGGGTACTACGTAGATCAGCAAGATGTAAATCAACACGCTAGGGATCCGAATCGGATCACTCAGCACGACCACCACGCCAAGCAGCGCGGGAACTTTCGACATGCCCAACAGGTAGGCGAGAGGCAGGCCGACAAGACGCTCCAGTCCGACGGCCACCAGGATAGCGACAAGCCAGCCCAGCAAAGGCACAGAACGGTACGGTTCCCAGGCTTTCAACAGAGCAGCACGGAAGCGCTGTCGCGTGGAAGGCGGTGAAACGGTTTCGGTAGTCATCCTTGTTCCTTTCTGCAATCCTGGTCTCATTGTTAGAGCCGCAGCCGCGCGCTATAGGGCTCGCCGAAGAAGCCATGCGGACGGAAGGTGAGGATGATCATGATGATGCTGAATGCGATCAGGTTCCGCATTGTCGAGGGGAAAATGGTCGCGACAAAAATCTCAATGAACCCTAACAGGAACCCCGCCACGCCGGCGCCCAGGATTGAACCACGGCCTCCCAAAATGGCCGCCACAAAGGCTTTCCACCCAAAGAGGATACCCATGTTCGGATCCAGCACCGGGTAGGCTGTGCCGTAGAGTATTCCTCCTGCCGCTGCCAACGCCGATCCCAGGCCAAAGGTCATCAAAGCAACGGTGTTCACCGGGATTCCCATCAAGGGGACCACCACGTAATCATACGCCATAGCGCGCATGGCCATTCCCCATTTGCTACGTTGAACGAATTGATGCAATGCAACGGTGAGCAAGATCGAAATTCCAACGATGAGCATTTTCTTGTTCGTAATGCTCACGCCGGCAACGGTAATCGTTTGCGTGGGGATCAGGTCGGGGAACAAACGGCGTTGAGGACCAAGGATAGCCAGATTGCCGGTCTCCAGAATAATGCCGATCATCAAGCCGGTAATGGCCGCCGAGGCACGCGGGGCGTTTCGCAGGGGACGGTAACCGATGCGCTCAACCAGCATCCCCACGAACGAGTTCAGAATCATTGAGATAATCAACGTCAACACCAGCACAAGCGCCAATGTGACGCCCTCCGGCAAAGCCACCACACCCGTAGAAGCCAGCGCAAGCAACCCGGTGGAGACGAAAAAGCCGATGTAGGCGCCGACCATGAAGATGTCGCCGTGTGCAAAGTTGAAGAGGAACAGCACACCGTACACCATCGAGTAGCCAATCGCGATCAGGGCGTAGAAACTTCCCCACTGCAACGCATTGACCAGATTTTGCAGGAAGAATGCCATCAGGACCGCTCCTTATTATGATCTTGGGAGAGGAGGCGGGGCGGAACACCCACGCCCGCCTCCTCCGTTCCTTCTCGGAACTATTTACCTACGGGCACACCTGCTTGTAGAAGGTGAACTTACCCTCTTCGCTGATGCGCACGATCACGGCGCATTTGATCGGGTCGCCCTCTTCGGTGAAGGTCATATCACCGGTGATGCCGTGGAACTCCTTGATGTTGGCCATGGCATCACGCACGCACTTGCGATCCGCTTTGATGTCGCCGGTCAGTTTGCCGCAGTTCTCGATGGCGGTCTTGACGATGTTGAGGGAGTCCCAGGTCAGCGCGGCGACATCGTCCGGCACGTAACCGTACTTGGCATTGTATTTGTCGATGAACTCCTTGGTCGCGCCGGTCGCGCCTTCGGCAGCGTAGTGCGTGCTGAAGAACAGGCCGTAGCAGTCTTCACCGCACAGGTTGACCGTCTCGGCGGAGCCCCAACTATCCGAGCCGACAATCGGCCCCGTGAAGCCCAGTTCGTGCGCCTGTTTCACGATCAAGGCCACCTCGTTGTAATACTGAGGGGCAAAGATGAACTCGGCGCCGGCGTCCATGATCTTGGTCAACTGAGCGCTGAAGTCCGTATCACCGGTGGTGAAGGACTCAAAGGCGACCACCGAACCCTCGCCATGGAGTTCCTCCCAGGCCTGCTTGAAGTACTCTGCCAGGCCCTTGGGGTAGTCACTGGCGATGTCATAGAGCACACCGGCCTTCGTGAAACCGAACTCGTCGGTGACGAAGTTGGCGATCACCGGGCCCTGGAAGGGATCCAGGAAGGGTGTGCGGAAGACCCATGGACGATCCTTCGTTGTGGCCGGGTTGGTGGACCAGGGGCTGATCATCGGGGTCTCCAGATCGTTGGCGACGGCGCCGGCGGGCACAGCCTGCTTCGAGGCCTGCGGGCCGACAATCACCAGCACCTCATCCTGGGTGATCAGTTTGGTGTTGACCGCGGCAGCCGATTCGCCTTTGGACTCGTTGTCCTCGATCACGAGTTCCACTTTGTAATCTTTGCCACCCACGTTGATGGTACCACCGATCTCCTCCAGCCACAATTCGGCAGCGAACTTCGTGCCCTCACCGACTTTGGGAATATCGCCGGTGATCGGAGCGTTAATCCCGATCTTGATCGTGGCCGGTGCAGCCGGGCCACAGGCCGCCAACACGAAAGTGGCAATCAACAGTACGGCAACGAACTTCATGTGTTTCATGGCTTACTCCTCACTCAATCTTATTGTGGAATGAACCTATGCGTCACCAGGCCAGCGCAGAACTTGGCGACGCCCAGCAGAGGGGGGTGGAACGTTTGACACCTCTGAGTTGACCATCACCTCCTTTCATCTAACTCTCTGGAATCCCAAATCAACGTCGATATGCCGGGATATAGAATGGCATCTCGACGACTTTTGCCTGAACTGGCTTACTGCGAATCAAAATCGCGATCTCCGTACCCGGGCTGGAAAGTTCCCGCGGTACGTAGGCCATGCCAAGATACTTTTTCAGCGTGGGGGAAAACATACCGGTGGTCACAAAACCTACCTCGTTGCCATTGTGCAAAACGGGGTAGTGTTCTCTGGGTACGCCTCGTTCAACCATCTCGAAACCAACCAATATCGGGTCTGGACGTTCGAGTTTTTGCTTGAGCAAGGCATCCCGACCAATAAACGGTTTTGAGAACGTGATGCCAAACGTCAGGCGAGCCTGAACAGGGCTAATTGTAGCAGAAATTTCGTGCCCATACAACGGCATACACGGTTCAAAACGCAGGCTATCGCGGGCTGCCAGGCCAATCGGTTTAACGCCCTCCGGCTCACCCTCTTTCAATATTGCCTCCCAAATAGCCAGAGCATGTTCGGCAGGGAAGAAAAGTTCAAAGCCGTCCTCTCCCGTATAGCCTGTGCGCCCAAGCAATACCGGCACTCCCCCGATTTCCGTCTGAACGGCGGTAAAGCGCGGCACCTTGGTCAGGTCTGCCGGCGTCATGCGATCTAGAATGGCAGGGGCTTTAGGGCCCTGGAAAGCGAGCATATACGTCTCATCGGAAATATCCCGAACGTGTACGTCAAAATTCCTCGCATGGGCTTTCAACCAGGCATAATCTTTTTCCCGGTTGGCAGCATTGACCGCCAGGAAGAAGTAATCTTTCCCTTCCTCTTCGGGATCGGGCAAGCGATAGATGAAAAGGTCATCTATCGTCCCACCATCGGCATAACAGAACAGGGCATAGTGGGCATCGTAAAGGGCCATACGCTGCACGTCGTACGTCGCCACAAGATTGAGAAATCTCTCGGCATCCGGACCGCGAATCTCAATCTGCCCCATGTGGTCAATATCGAACAACCCTGCTGCCTGACGCGTGATGTGATGTTCCTGGATGGGACCGGTTGGATACTGAACAGGCATCTCCCAACCGGCAAAAGGTACCATTCGCCCCCCATGCTCCACATGCCAGTGGTAAAGAACGGTTCGCTTTAGAGACGTTTCCACAGGTAGCCTCCTTATGAGTAGCGAAAACAAAAAGCGCGCGCGGTCACTCGCGAGCGCTCTGTCATTGACCTGAGAGATTCGCCCTTCCCGCTCCGTTCGCAAACCTTACGCGCGGTCCGGGCTTGCCCCTTCGGTGTTGCGGCAAAGCCCGCAACTTTCCAGAGCATACAGGACTACCGGGTCCTTTTGCCTGAGAGTTTCGCCTCCGTAGTGAGGCTTGCCCCTTCGGCGCCCGGTTAAACCGGGTCTCTCCCCGGCAGGCCACCGTACCTATTCAGTTTTTTTTAATTATACCAGTATTCTCGCTCAGGAACCTATCCCGAACGAGCAATCGCCTCACAAATGCTTGCCGGAAAGCCCTGTTATCGCTTCGTCAGCCTGGGACCCTCCGGCGTATCCTGAACCTGCCAGCCCAGGTCGGCGATGCGCTCGCGCAGGGCGTCGGCGCGAGGCCAGTCCCTGGCAGCGCGTGCCCGCTCGCGTTCCTCCACCAGGGCCAGGACTTCCGCCGGGGGTCTCGCCTCAGCAGACTCCGGGTCCGGCGCGCTCCGCACCCGCTCCCAGACCTCGGCGCGGAGTCCGGCGTGGAGGGGGTCCGGGAGGCGAAAGTCGCCCAGCAGGGTCACCGGGAACTGTTCACCGGCAGGAAAGATGCGAGTCTCGTCGGGGAGGAGGAGGGTGACCGAACTAACGCCGTGGACGGTACACTTACCGGATTGCGGGTCCAGGATCAGGCCGGTGTGCTCGTCCAGGCCGAGGACGACGCGTTCGGGCGGTAACAGGGAGAGCCAGGCCTCGAAGCGCTCACGCCCCACGAAGCAACGGCTGGTATCGAGGTCAATGCCGCCCTCGGCGTTGTTCCAGTGCGAGACCATCGAGAGGGCGAGACCGAAATCGGCGAAGAAATCCAGGCCGGGTTTGACGTGCACGTCCTCGCCGACCTTGTAGATTTCATAGACGGGGAGCACATGCGCGCCTACAGCGATGGCCGCCGCGCTGGAGAAGACAAGGGCCGCTCCCAGGCGGTGACGGGCGCGTAGCATCTCCCAGGCCAGGCTGCCCCGCAACTGACGCACGGCGTAGGTCGGCGAGCCGGGCCCCATGAAAATCAGGTTCGCGCGGAGGAGGGGACGCAGGATGTCGGGGTCGTCGGGGCTGAAGGGGGTGCCGCGCTTGCGCGCCGGGATGACATCAACCGTGGGACGATAGTTTTGCAGGCGCTTGCGCAGGAAATCCGCCACCCGCCCGGCGACCTGGGCAGAGTTGAGTTCGAAGCCCGCCGGGGTCTCCAGGACGGCGATGCGGAGGGGAGGCGGGAGTTCGGCAGCCAGGCGCTCGAAGATGCGCCCACCGGCGAGGGAGGTCTCACCGGAGCCGAGGAAGGCAATTTTTCCAAAAGACGAGGTCGTTGGCATAGCCCGTTTCTTTCAAGAGAGGAAGAGGATTGGGGAGGGAATGGATGAGTGGATGAGTGGAGAGTGGATAATTTGTATCCTTCATGCCATTTGTTCCCTCGCGCTACCCATTTGTGTTAGAACCACAGATGCACACGGATGAACACGGATTGGATCGAAACACAAAAGCAACTGTGATAAAAGGGCACAAAGAATGTATTCGTGCCATTCGTGTCATTCGTCTCATTCGTGTTCCCTATTCGTGCCATTCGTGTCATTCATCCCATTCGTGTTCCCTATTCATGCCATTCGTGTCATTCGTCCCATTCGTGTTCCCTATTCGTGCCATTCGTGTCATTCGTCCCATTCGCGTTCCTTATTCGTGCCATTCGTGTCATTCGTCCCATTCGTGTTCCCCATTTGTGCCATTCGCGCCATTCGTGTTCCCATTCGCGTTACTCGCGTTCCCTCAACAGACGACGGACAGTTTCCCACACCGCATCGAACATCTCCACCGTCAGGCGCCCGGTCTGAGTGTTCTGGCGACTGGGGTGATAGGAGGCGAGGAGCCAACGAGGAGAGCAAGCAGCAGGAGAGTGGCCGGCGGGGGAATGAGCATCCTGCAAGTCGTAGAGTGCGCCGTGGGCGAAGGGCATGGAGGCCAGGAAAGCGCGGTGGGCACGGCGGTCGTCCGCGCCGAAGAGATGCGCCGCGCAGATGCGTTTCACGCGCTCGAAGGCCACACGCCCCAGGCAAACAACAATCTCCGGGCGGACGATCTCCAGTTCGCGCTCCAGAAACGGCTGACAGTTATCGAGTTCTTCCGCCGTGGGCTTGTTGCCCGGCGGCGCGCAGCGACCGACGGCGGTGATGTACATATCGGTCAGGGTCAGGCCGTCGTCGCGCGAGATGGAACGCGGCTGACTGGCGAATCCGGCGCGGTACAGGGCCGGGTAGAGGAAATCCCCGGAGCCGTCGCCGGTGAACTGCCGACCGGTGCGGTTCGAGCCGTGCGCGCCCGGCGCCAGCCCGACGACCATGACGCGCGCGCCTGGGTCGCCAAAACCGGGGACGGGCCGCCCCCAGTAGTCCCAATCGCGATAGGCACGGCGCTTCGTGCGCGCCACTTCCTCGCGCCAGGCAACCAGGCGCGGACAGCGACGGCAGGAGACGATTTCGGAAGCGAGGGAGGTGAGGGAAGGAGATGGCATGTAGACGATGGACGATGGACGGTGGGCGGCGGACGGTGGGCGGTGGACTACAAAATGAGCATGGCATCGCCGAAGGAGTAGAAGCGGTAGCCCTCGCGCTTGGCGATTTCGTAGGCTTCGAGGATGCGCTCCCGCCCGGCAAAGGCGCTGACAAGCATGATCAGCGTAGAGCGCGGCAGGTGGAAGTTCGTGATCAGGGCGTCC
>RFJH01000310.1 GCA_003694975.1 Anaerolineae bacterium
CGGCCTCGGCATAGCGCTCCAGAGCGACCAGGTTGGTGCCCAGGTTGAACCAGGCGAAGGCGTCCTCGGGGTGCACTTCGGTGGCGGCCTGAGAGGCGGTCAGAGCGTTCTGGCGGATTACATCCGGGTTCCAGTCCGCACCGAGAATGGTCTGGAGTTCGGTTTCTTCCTGCGGCAGGTAGATAAGCAGGTAGACGTAATTGAAGGGTTTCCAGTTCTCCATGAGGGTGTCGTAGGGGATTTGCCGATCGGGGCCGTGGAAAGAATCCTGCCCGGTGACGGTGCGGGTGGCGTCGTCGTAGCCGGTAACGAGCAAGTAGTGTGCCGCCCACAGGTCGTCGTTCGGCCAGTAAGGGGAATCGAAGCGGAAGACTTCCTCGATGATGACCGGGTAGCCCGCCGCCAGGAGGCGCTTGAGCAAGGTGAGATCGCCGTTGACGCGGTATTCGGCGCGCAGCCAGCCGGCGTAGTTGCGCACGTAGTAGACCAACTCTTCCGGGTTGACGTTGCGATCGGGTCGTTTAGGCTTGATGACATCTGAGATGTCGAACTGATCGCCTTCCCAGCCGTAGTAGCGCAACGCCATGGTCAGTGTGGCCGGGCCGCAGTTGTTCATATCTTGCTGCTCGTAGGCGGGAGAGGGCAGGGCGACGCGCGGGGGGAGGGGCTTCGGCGTGACGGTTGGAGTGGCGGCTGCGGTTGCGGTGGGGGCGGCTTTCTTGTGATAGGCAGCCGTCGGCGTGACCCGGGCGGTGGGGCTGGGCAGGGGAGTAGGTACCGGCCCGGCAGGGTGGACGACGCCGCGCAGGTAGGTGGTGATAATCTCGAACCGCCAAGCCAGGCGTGATTGGAGCGAAGGAATCTGAAGCAGGAGGACAAGCAGTGCCGTCAGGATGACGAGCGCCGCGACAATGTGCTTTCTAGACATGGGCGCAAGTGTACCATACCCGGAAACAGGGAGGAATGGGAGGATGAAGGAGCGAAGGGAGGTGCTTCGGGGGGAGGGTTACGTGATGGCCTGGAAGCGTGGGTCGCGCTGCAAGGTCAGGCGCAGGCCGGTGGGGAGGGAGATGGAGGGGCGGTAGTTGAGTTTCTCGCGTGCCAGGGTGAGATCGGCACACATGCGAGAGACTCCGCCGGAGGTACGTGGGTTGTAGACGACCTCGACTTCGCGACCGGTGACTTCCCGAACCAGTTGCACCAGTTCGCGCACGCTGGTTTCCGTGCCGGAGCCGACGTTGATAATCAGTCCGTTGATGGAAGGGGCGGTGGCGGCGGCGATCAGGGCGTTGACTACATCGTCCACGTAGACGTAATCGCGCGTCTGACGTCCATCGCCGTGCACAACCAGCGTTCCGCCGCGCAGAGCCTGATTCAGGAAGTGCGGCACGACAGGCGGGTGGGAAGGCGGCAGGTGTTGCCCGGGCCCGTAGGCGTTGAAGATGCGCAGGCAGACGGTTTCAATGCCCCAAAGCGCTCCGATGGTGCGGACGTAGTACTCGGCGGCCAGTTTGGAGACGGCATAGGGCGAGCGCGGCGCGGGGATGGCACTCTCTTTGAGGGGCTGTTCCTCCAGGTCGCCGTAGATGGCGCCGGAGGAGGCCAGGATGACGCGTCGCACGCCGACATCGCGCATGGCCTCCATCAGGCTGACCGTCCCGCCGACGTTGACGGCGTTGTACTCGCGCGGGTAGAGGATCGATTCCGGGACCGAGACGCGCGCCGCGAGGTGATAGACACAGTCCACGTCTTGGAGGAGAGTCCAGAGTTTGGGGCGGTCGTTCACGTCGCCGCGCGTGAAGTGGACGTCGGGGGAGAGGGCGCGCGGATCGCCTGCAGAGAGGTCGTCCAGGCCGCGTACCTGATGCCCTTCCCGCGCCAGGTGATTGGCTAAGGCCGAGCCGAGGAAACCGGCTGCACCGGTGATGAGGAAGTTCATGGTCGGCTTATTTTACCGCTATTCACGGAGGGGTGACCTGCCAGACGCGGCTCACAAACATCACGAGTTGCTCCATCCCTTGTTGAAGGGGAGAGGAGAGGATGTACTCGTGTTCTGTGTGTGCACCGCCGCCTCTTGTCAGGCCGAGGCAGATGGCGGGCAGGCCGCGACTCAAGGGCAGGTTGATGTCGGTGGAGCCGATGGCCAGCCGTGGAGGGATTCCCTGGGCGCTCAGACAATGTTGCGCCAGACGCACCAGAGGGTGGGAAGCCGGTATCTCTCCCGCCGGACGACTCCCGATCTCCTCGATTTCTACCTTTACCCCTGGCCGACCAATCTCTTCGGCCAGTATCTCCACCTGATGCGTCAGAGCAGAAAGCGCCTCGACACTTTCCGAGCGCAGATCTATCTCCAGCCAGGCCTCGGCGGCAATCGTGTTGACGGAGGTCCCGCCGGCGATGCGTCCAACGTTGAGCGTGGTGCGCGGCCGGGAGGGGAGGGGCAGGGCGGTCAGGCGTGTGACCAGGGCGGCGAGTTCGTGTACGGCGGAGGGGGAACCGTGATCGTGCCAGGAATGTCCGCCCGATGTGCGAAGGCAGATGCGGTAGCGCCGCACGCCCAGGCCGCGGTGGTACACCTGTCCCAGCGCCATGCCCTCGATGGCCAGGTAGGCCAGGGCGTCTGCCCCGAAACGCTCCACGATGGCTTTCATGCCGTGCAGGTTGCCCAGGCCTTCTTCACCGACGTTCGCTACCAGGTAGAGGTCTCCCGGCAGGTGAACCTCGCGCTCGCGCAGCGACCATAGCAAGCCGAACAGACCGGCCACGCCGAGGGCGTTATCACCGATGCCCGGCCCGGTGATGCGATCTGCTTCGCGCGAGATGCTGAGGTCGGTTTCGATAGGAAAGACGGTGTCCAGATGGGCGGAGACGACCAGGGGTCTCGCTCCTGCTGTGGAGGGTAGGCGTGCATAAACGTTTCCCGTCGCGTCGGTTTCCACGTCCAGGCCCTCCTCCAGGAAACGAGCGCGGACGAAGGCTGCCCGCTCGTGCTCGTGAAAAGTCGGCGCGGGGACTTGTTGGATGCGGATGGCGAGGTCGAGGATACGGTTGCTCAGAGTGTCCATGGGGTTATGGTCAGGCGGGATGCACCAGGCCCTGTAGGGCTTCCAGCCTTGCCTGTGCCAATCCTCCCAACACATCCAGAGGATAGAACGGGCCACTCCCCTCGCATTTCAGCGAGGCCGTGACGTTGCCGTAGAGCGCAGCCTGCAGGGGGTCTCCGGTGCGGTGTAGGCCGGCCAGGAAGCCTCCACAGAAGGCGTCTCCCGCGCCGGTCGGATCGGCCATACGAGCGGGGTAGGCAGGGATTTCCCAACGACGCTTGCCTGTGGCGTCGTAGAGCCATTGACCCCTTCCGCCGCGCTTGACGACGATGACCGGGCAGCCGTATTCACCCAGCGCTTCCATCATCTCCCATAGGTCATTCGTCTGCCCCCAGAAGAGGGAGCGCAGTTCCTCCTCGGATGGAAGAAAGGCTGCCAGGCCGTCCAGGAGGAGACGCAGATCGGAGAGAAAGTTGGGCTGCATGTATCCCGGCGAGGGGTCCAGCGTGACCGCAGGGGAGGTCTTCTGGTGGAACGCCAGGAGGAGGTGGTGATGGGTAATGAAGTCCAAGGGGCAGAGGTGCACTGCCTTGGCGTGGAGATAGTCGTCAGGGATGTCGGCCACGCGCGGCGAGTCCGGGGAGGGGGCGCGGTTGTCTGTTCGCTCCGTTGGCGCTTGATAGCCGAGGAGGCTTTTTGGGAAAGTCAGGCTGCGGCGGGCGAAGTGTCCCACCGGATTGGTGTAGGAAGGGCGGTAGTCCTCCGTGTAGGCCAGGAAGAAACGCAAGTCAAGTGGTTGCGGAAGGATGCGGATGCCGCGTGTATCCAGGCCGTATTGCTCAAAACGGGAGAGCCATTGCTGAGGGTAGTCTTCCCCCACGCGTCCCAAGAGACCGACGTCGTTTTCCCAGACGGCCAGTCCTCCTGCCGCGTAGAGCAGATTGCCTCCCGGAGAATCGAGCAATGGCTGCCCCTGGGGTGGCAGGAGATATTCCCGCCGTAGTCGGCCGGCGATGACAAAGGGTGGCTTCATGCGATCAAGGGAAGAAGGGAGAAGTGGTTGCGGCGGTCTGTTCGGCGCTGAGCGGCAGGAGAAAAGTGAAGGTACTGCCTTTTCCCTCCACGCTCTCGGCCCAGATGCGCCCACCATGCATCTCGATCATCGCTTTGGCTACCGAGAGTCCCAATCCCATGCCACCATGTCGACGAGTGAGGTGGGATTCAACCTGGTAGAAGCGCTCGAAGATGCGTGGCATGTCTTTGGCCGGGATGCCAATGCCGTCGTCAGTCACGGAGACTTTAACGTAATCCGGAATACGCTCCACCGCAATGGCGACATGGCCGCCCTCATTGGTGAAGGTAATGGCATTGTCGATCAGGTTGCTCAAGGCAATGGCGATTTTCTCCGCATCGCCGTTCACGGTCAGATGTTCTTCTTTGGGGACGTTCTCATCGGCGTGGATTTTGACACGCAGGGTGATATGCTTGCGTTGCGCTTCTTTTTGGAAAGACGAGGCAACTTCTTCAACGAGGCGAGCGATAGAGATCTCGCGCAGGCGGAGACGGGCCATGCCGCTCTGAACGTTTTCAACGTTCGAAAGGCTCTCGACGATTTCTTTCAGTCGCTCGGCGTTACGGATGATGGTATCCAGTTGTTCACGATGTGCCTCTCCCAACATCTCGCGTAGGAAGGTGGCGTGTCCCAGGATCAGGCCGAGGGGGGTGCGCAGTTCATGGGAGGCGATGGCGATGAAATCGGCTTTCATCTGGTCCAACTCGGCCAGTTGCTGGCTCATCCTCGTCAACCGCCGTTCCAGGGAGGCGATGTAGAGCGCCATCGCTGCCAGCATTGCCAGAGTCTCCAGCGCGGCAATGTCTTCTTCCGCATACTCGGCGCCGCCTTCCTTATTGATGACTTCGAGTACGCCGATCACCTTCCCACGGAAGAAAATGGGTACTGCCAGGATAGAGCGTGTTTGGATACCACTAACTTCGTCAATTGTTTTATAATGACGCCTGTCTTGTGCTACGTCCTGGATGACCAGCGGTTCAGCGTGTGTGAATACCCAGCCGGCCGCGCTTCGGTCGAGAGGCACTTCGAGTTTCCGGAGCGCCTCATGATGAAACCAGGGCGCTGCTGCGAAGCGGAGATGGCCGCCTTCCTCGTCACTCACCAGGATCGAGGCGGCCTCGCTATTGGTCAATTCACTGGCCACGGCGATGATGGACTGGAGGAACGCCTCCTCGTCCAGAGTCGGGCCAAGATGGCGCGTGATTTCTACCAGCAGGTGCCCAATGGGGTTGGTTTGTTCATTCATAGACGTCGGATTCGGATTATAGCACAGGCAGATTGACACGAGGCTGCCGACACCACGGGAAGCCGTTTTGTTGCGCCTCGTGTGAAGAAAACTTTACCATCCAAAGGAGAGTTCGTATGCCAAAGAAGAAAGTGCGCGTCGCCATCATCGGCGTGGGGAACTGCGCCTCAGCCCTCGTTCAGGGCGTTTACTTTTACCGCAATGCGAAGGACGGAGATACCGTCCCCGGCCTGATGCACGTCAACCTGGGTGGCTATCACGTCCGCGATATTGAGTTCACCCTGGGGATTGACGTGGTGGATACCAAAGTCGGCAAGGACCTCTCGGAGGCCATCTACGCCTATCCGAACAACACGTATCGCTTTGCCGATGTGCCGAAGTTGAACGTCCCCGTCGTGCGCGGCATGACTCACGACGGCCTGGGAAAATATCTTTCCCAGATCGTCAAAAAGGCCCCTGGACCCACGGCGGATATCGTCCGGTTACTCAAAGAGACAAAAACCGACGTGGTGGTCAATTTCCTGCCCGTCGGCTCGGAAATGGCCACGAAATGGTACGTCGAGCAAGCCCTGGAAGCCGGTTGCGCTTTCGTCAACGGCATCCCGGTATTCATCGCCTCCTCCGAATACTGGGCGGAGCGCTTCCGTCAGAAAGGGTTACCCGTTCTGGGTGATGACATCAAATCTCAGGTCGGTGCGACCATCCTGCATCGCGCGCTGGTCAGCCTCTTCGTGGATCGCGGCGTGCGCCTGGATCGCACCTACCAACTCAATTTCGGCGGCAACACCGATTTCCTGAACATGCTCGAGCGCGAGCGCCTCGAATCCAAGAAGATTTCCAAGACCGGCGCCGTGACTTCTATGCTGCCTTACGACCTCGGCAAAGACAACGTCCACGTTGGGCCGAGCGATTACGTCCCCTGGCTCACCGACCGCAAGTGGTGTCACATTCGCATGGAGGGCACCACCTTCGGTGAAGTCCCTCTCAATGTGGAAGTGAAACTGGAAGTCTGGGATTCGCCGAACTCGGCAGGCGTGATGATCGACGCCGTACGTTGTGCGAAACTGGCGCTGGATCGCGGCCTCGCCGGTCCCATCATCGGCCCCTCGGCATACTTCATGAAGACCCCGCCGAAGCAGTTCCGCGACCACATCGCCCGTGAGATGACCGAAGCCTTTATCAAAGGTGAGACGGAATGACGCTTCGCGCGTGGACCCCGGCGTGCGCGGTGGTCCTGGGCTTGATCCTCATCCTGAGCCTGGGTGCCTGCCGCCCTGCCTCATCCCCGACCGAAACGGTGGACCTGCAGGCCGCCGCCGAGCAGGCGCTGGCCACCCTCTACGCCCAGATGACCGCCACGGCGCAGGTCACACCGCCCGCGACGGACACCCCCGACCCCACGCCGACCGTGCCGCGCACGCCACCCGCCCTGCCTGGCCCTTATCAGTCGCCTTATCTCAATCCCCTGGATACCCCTCATACCTATATCCAGGATACCTGTGAGTATTTGCGCCTGAAATGGGATTCCAACAACAGTCCGCCCGGCACGGTGGTCATGGTTATCATGTTCCACTCGATTTCCAAAGGCGCGGCGAGTCAGTCCTATCAGATCAGCGCCGCCGATCAACGCCGGCTGATGAACGACCTCAAAGAGATGGGCTTCGAGGCCATCAACATGCAGCAACTGGCCGACTTCCTGGAGCACAACGCCAAGATCCCGCCGCGCTCCGTGCTCCTCGTCGTGGATGACCGCCACCATGCGGAGTACTTCAACGACCATTTTCGTCCCTTCTATGAGCAATGGGGATGGCCGGTGGTCAACGCCTATATCGCCAAAGACGAACGTCCCGACCTGTGGGCGGAAAACGCGGCCCTGGCCGCGGAGGGCTGGGTGGATTATCAGGCGCATGGCGTCATCCACAACGTACCCATCACATCCGCATCGAGCGAAGAGTACATGCGGAGCGAACTTCAGGGTGCTTATGATGCCATCCGTGAGCATTATGGCAAAGCGCCCATCGCCTATATCTGGCCCGGAGGCGGGTTCACGCCGCGCGCTGCTCAGATCGCCCGCGAGGTTGGCTATCACCTGGGGTTCACCGTCAACCCGCGCGGCCCGTTGATGTTCAACTGGATTCCCCTGGCGGACGAAGCCGATCCGGCGCGGCCATCCTATCTCCCTGAGGGGCCGGTCAATGACCCTCTTATGGTCCTGCCGCGTTACTGGGATATGGACGCCAGAGCCCATCTGGATCAAGTGCGCCTGATAGGCAAGGAGGCCGCCGCTTACGCCGAGCAGAACAAGGCCATCGAACTGGAATACTACGATATCGTCTGCGCGCCGACCTACGGCCCGATCCCATGAGCCAACGCAGGGCGAGCACTCGATTGTAGAACAACTGCTTGCAGTTGTCCCGCGCCGCCTCGCCGAGCCCCTCGACAAACTCGGGGCGGAGCGTAGTCGAAGCGCCTCGCGCAACAGCGTCTCGACTGCGGGTCTCGATACGCTCCGCTACTCGACCCTCCGCTCGACGCGACACTCCGCGCTGAGCGGAGCCGCCGCAAGGCGGCGTAGTCGAAGCGCCCCGCGCCGAGCCCCTCGATAAACTCGGGGCGGAGCGCAGTCGAGGCAGCCTGCGCTGCCATTCACGCTTCGACTACGCCTCTCGCTTCGCTCGAGGCTCCGCTCAGCGCGAATATCCTCGCCGAGCGGAGCGCCCGTAGGGCGCATATCGAGGAGATCGCCACGAATGCTCTCCTCGATACGACCTCGCTTCGCTCGATCTACTCAGAGAGCGAAGATCGCGCCCCGAGTAACGCCGCAGGCGCGTATCGAGGGGCGTTGTGGTGATCGCTCTCCTCGATACGGCTGCTACGCGGTCTACTCGGAGAGCGAAGGTCGCGCCCTGAGTAGCGCCGTAGGCGCGTATCGAGGGGTGCAGTTGCCTCGCGCTGCCTCGCCGGGCACCGGGTGTGGCCTTGCGAGACAAGCCCCACAACAAGGAGGTATGCCTGTGAACACCTGCATCTTTTGCAAAATCATCGCCGGTGAAGCGCCCGCCGAAATCCTCTATCGCGATGAGCAGGTGACCGCGTTCCGCGATATCCGCCCCGTCGCGCCGACGCACGTGCTGATTGTGCCCAACAAACACCTGGCCTCTCTTAATGAGGCATCTCCCGATGATGAGGCTCTCCTGGGACGCATTCTCCTCACAGCGAAGAAGATCGCCGAGATGGAGGGGATACAAGAAAGCGGTTACCGATTGATTGTCAACAACGGGCCAGACGCGAATCAAGTTATCTTCCACCTGCATCTCCATGTCATCGGCGGGCGGCGCATGCGTTATCCTATGGGGTAGTCATTCGTTGTGGGTGAAAGAACCCTTTGAAAACAGAAGCACCCCTCGGCGCGATTCACGAGGGGTGTTTTGTCCTGTGGTGTCCCAGGCAGACATCAATTTGCTTCATTGTTGGATGGTTTTTCCCCTTTGCGGTTGTCGGTGATGTAAAAGCCGCTGCCTTTGAAGACCACGGCAGGGGCGGAATAGAGTCTGCGCACGTTGCGGTGTCCGTTAGGGCAGGTTACCTCAGCGGTCGAACCGCCGAAAGGGATGCTGCGCTCGAAGACGGAACCACAAATCTGGCAGGAAAAGTCGTAACGGGGCATAGTTCCTCCGTTCAACACGCAAGTAGGGGCGAGAGGAATCGCCTCTCGCCCCGGCGCTGTTGAGATTTTATTTCGCCTTGACGGTGATGGTCTTCGGACGAACCTCTTCCGCTTTCGGCAGCGTGATGGTCAGGATGCCGTCTTCGAACTCGGCCTTCGCCTTATCCGCCACGACTTCGGTCGGCAAGCGGATGCTGCGCTCAAAGGCGCCGTAGCGTTGCTCGCGCAGGTGATAATTGCGTTTCTTGACCTCCTCTTTCTCTTGCACTTCGCCTTTGATGGTCAGCACATCGCCGACGACCGAGATCTGCACGTCATCCGCCTTCATGCCCGGCAGTGCGGCCTTGACGACGACATCATCATCCGTTTGATACATGTCAATGGCCGGGAATTGCGTCGAGAGTAGCGGACCAAAGGGGCGGGTGAAGGCTTCATCGAAGAGGCGATCCATGGCCTCACGCAGGGTGATCATCTCGCGCATGGGCTCCCAGCGGGTCAGATCGGTCATGGGCCTCACCTCCTTTCGCTTCGTGGTTTCGTCAAATCCGCTCTTAACATACAGAGTTTGCGTTAGAAAAACGCAAACTCTGTATAAAAAATCCGTCAAAAGAGGCGTATAGCCGGTGGTGGTGAGAGGTCAATCGTTCTTTTCTTTGTTCTGTTTTTGTCGCTCCCGCCGGAAGTCCACGAAGCGGTAACCCACGCCGCGTTCGGTCAGAATGTATTGAGGATTAGAGGGGTCTTTTTCCAGTTTCTGCCGCAGGTAATTGACGTAGAGGCGCACGTAGTGCGGTTCATCGCGATACTCATAGCCCCAGACTTTGGCCAGCAGTTGGTCGTGGGTAACCACCCAGCCCGCATTTTGCACCAGGTGATAGAGGAGGCGATATTCCGTCGGGCGCAGTTTGACCAGTTTACCTTCTACCCACACTTCGCGCCGGTCAAAGTCAATCTTCAAACGGTCGTCCACCTCGATCAGCCCGTGCATCGAGCCGCTGACGGCCTCGGTGCGGCGCAGAACGGCTTTGACGCGGCTGACGAGTTCGCGGGGGCTGAAAGGCTTGACGACGTAGTCGTCTGCTCCCAATTCAAGGCCACGCACACGGTCGTCCTCCTCGCCTTTGGCCGTCAACATAATGACCGGCACGTTGCTGATTTCGCGTATCATCTTGAGCACCTCGAAGCCGTCCAGGTCGGGCATCATGACGTCGAGGAGGATCAGGTCGGGGGTGGTATCGCGCAATTGCTGGATGGCTTGTTTCCCGTTGAAAGCCTCGCTGACCAGAAAGCCATCGTGTTCCAGATTCAGGCGGATGAAGCGCACCATGCGCTCTTCATCGTCCACGACAAGGATACGGCGACGTTCAAACTCGTTGCTCATAGGGTTATTCTCTTACGAAGCCAAAGATTTCCTCTTCGCCTTCGCCGGGGACTACTTCAATGAAGTTGATTTTTTCAATGGGCCAGATGACCTGGACAACGTTATCTTGCAAATAGTGTAAGTCTTTGCCATCACGCCGGCGAGGGTTTTGAATCCAGATCAGCGTGTCTCCCGGCTTGGGGAGTTCCTCCACTTCACCGAGGATAGGGTCTTCACCTGAGACATGCAAGATGAGAGTGTATGGCATAGTGACCACCTTTCATCGTTTGAGCAATATCTGGATTCGCAGTTTTCCCAGGGCAATGACATCTCCGTGGGAGAGACGTTGTTCCACATTGGGTTCAAGGCGTTTGCCGTTTACGTAAGTGCCATTCGAGGAACCCAAATCCATGATTTTTACGCCGTCCTTGCTGCGTCGGATCACGGCGTGCAGGCGTGAGACTCCACATGCGTATGCCTGGTAGGGGGTGAGGTCTATATCGGGCATAATGGGCTGTCCTTCGCTCACCCGCCCCAGGCTGAACTCGGATTGATCGGGCAGAGGGATGATTTTGCCACTGTCCAACAGGTGTAAGGAGAGCCAGGCGCTCGTTGTCCTTGGGGTAGGCTTTGGTGAGATACGCGTTGTATCGGCGATGGCTTGTCGTTCTGCGGTCTGGATGTTCTGTGTGACCAGTTCTCCGCCGATCAATTGTGCGCCACACTCACTGCAGAAAATAGCGCCATCGAGTTCCTCGTGTTGACAGTTTGGGCATCGAATCATTGTTGCGGTTCCTCCTCGCCGCTTGGGAGCAACAGGGCGCGGGTGCCGTATTTGATGGCTTTGCAACCCTCTTCCGAGAGCGGCTGACCGTGTTGGATGCGCCCTGCTTCTATCAGGGCAGTGCGAGCCAGGCCTCGTTCTCCCTGTTCCAACAGGTGGGTTGCCAGTTGTTGCAGACGGCGAGAGGCCTGAGCATAGTTTCCGGCTTCTGCTTCAGCCCGCGCCTTCTCTTGCATTCGATAAAGAGAAAGGCGCGAAAGAGCGCGAATGATTTTCTGAGATGGGAGTTCGTCTCCTGGCGTTTCCGCCACAGGCCGACTCAGGCGAACGCTCAGGGGAGGAATGGGGGTGGGGTGAGCCGAGGCGGTGATGTGTATTGTGCCAAGTGCCAGGTCGACGCGCGGGGAGCGGGTGGCATCGGCGTTTACTTTGAATTCGAGTAAGAGACTGATTGGCTCGTTTGAGCGCAGCACCCCCAGACGCATGGGGCTTTCGATGGGCATAGGGGTTGCCTCGGGCTGCAGACGGAAGGCATACGTCAGTTCGACGCCCGACGGTATCTCAAATGTGAATGTCACTTCCTCGGCCAGAACACCAACCATGCTTTCGAATTTCTCTTTTAAGAGTTTTCGGATGTCCGCTGCCATGGGGACGTAGGTGGTGTTGCCACCGGTACGGCTTGTCAGTTGGTCGAGGAAGACATCGTTCCAGCCATGGCCGATGCCGAAGCCGCTGATGGTGATCCCCTCGGCAGCGACCTCTTCCGCCAGGTCGAGACAGGCTTGCTCATCACCGTATGTATGGCCGTCGGTGAGCAAAAGGATGTGGTTCACACGGCCAGGGGTGAGGTTGCGTCGTACTTCATTGACACCCGCGAGTAGCCCCTGGTAGATTTCGGTGCCCCCGGATGCATAGATGGCATGGAGGCGGCTTTCCATTTTGCTGCGCTCAGTGTACAGGGCTGAAGGGATGACCACCTCGGCCCGGTCGCTGAAGGTAACTACTCCGAAGATGTCTTGTGGACGCAGTTTCCGCAGCAACTGAATGGCCGCGTTCTTGACCACGTCCATTTTGTGTTCTTTCATGGACGTGGAGCGGTCTACCACCAGGCAGATGTTCAAGGGCGGCGAGACCAGGGTATCACCTTCGCGAGAGGGTCTGATTTCCAAAAGGACGTAGACAAGTTGTGGCTCGTCCAGGATGACCAGATTGGGACGACTGTAAAGTATCCGATGGACGATAGGAGAGGGGGTTTTTTCCTCGGGTGGGAGAGTGGCGTCGTATTTGGCGCGTCGTTGCGGGTCGCTGAGCACTTCATAGGCGCGCTGGACTTCCAGAAAGAACTCTGTCTCTCCGGGGGCGATGTTCTTATCCGGATGAAGGCGCTTTGCGGCGGCAAAGTAGGCTTTCTTGATTTCCTCTTGGGTTGCGTCGCGAGGTACGCCGAGCAAAGCGTAGTAATCCGGTGGGCGACTCATCTCTCTACCCAACCATTTGAACGAGTATTACGCTGATGTTATCCGGGCCGCCGGCGGCGTTGGCCGCGGCGATCAGGTTCTGGCAGGCACGCGTCAGGTCAGGCGCCTCCGTGATGGCTCGATGGATATCTTGTTCGGAGATTACACCCCACAGCCCGTCGCTGCAAAGCATCAAGTACCCGCCCTGAGGGAAAGGAATGGTGAAAATGTCCGCTTCGAGGACGTCTCCCTGTCCCAAGGCGCGGTAGAGTACGTTTCGCTGAGGGTGGATGGCGGCTTCCTCGGGTGTGAGTTGTCCCAGTTCTTCCAGGCGATGAACCAGCGAATGGTCGCGGGTGACGACCTCCATCCGGCCATCGGGGTAGATAACGTAGAGGCGACTATCGCCGACATGAGCAACCGTCACCTGCCGGCCGAGGACGAGGGCGGCTGTCAGGGTGGTGCCGCTTCCGGGGGCTTCTCGTTGGACATATCGTTGTGCTTCGTCTATGCCGGCGCGCATGATATCCTGCAGGGGGTCGTCTATTTGAGAAGCCGGCAGGCCGAAGAGGTACGGATGGAATTTCCGTAGGACGTACCCTCCTAGAACCCGCACGGCGGCGTTGCTGGCGATCTCGCCGTACTGATGACCACCCATGCCGTCGGCAATAATGTAGAGACCAAAGGGGATGTTCATCGCATTGGATGCGATGGTCGTTGTCAGCGCCAGCAGGCTGTCTTCGTTGAGTTCACGTTGTTTGCCTACCGATAGTCCGCTGCCTGCCACCAGTTGAGGCAAATCGAAGTGGGGGCTTTGTTCGCTGACGATAGATTGGATTTGCTCCGGCGTCAGAGGCGCGGTGGCGCTTTCATCTTTTTGGGGACGGCCAAACAATTTGCGGAAGAAGTTTTTCACGCCTATCTCCTGATTGTTCTGTGCCCGTTGGACCGTAAGGCGTGCAGGGTGTCGGGCATTCTTTATGCCAGTAACGCGTAAAAGCGGTGGTCGGTTGAACCGATATAAACAATGTCATCATAGATCACCGGAGTTCCGGTGATTGGGCCCTGGGTGGTGAATTGCCAGCGCAGGCGGCCAGTACGATATTCCAGGCAGTAGAGGGTGCCATCTACCGAACCACAATACAGGGCGTCTTTGTACACGATTGGCGAGCCGCTGATCTGATTTTCGGTTCGGAAGCGCCAGACTTCCTTCGCCGTTCGCGCGTCTACAGCATAGATGTAGCCGTCTGCTGCGCCGGTGAAGATTAAATGGTCCACGACGCAGGGAGAGACAATGGACCCCTTGCCCATGCGGAAGCGCCAGAGCACCCAACCATTCTGGCTATCCAATGCATAGAGCATGCTATCCAGGGAGCAGAAATAAGCGGCCTGGTCGGTCACCCAGGGCGAGGATGTGATGGCGCGTTTGGCGTGAAACGTCCATTTGATATCGCCGCTGAACGTAATGCAATAAAAATCGCCGCTTTCACACCCTACGTAGACCAATTCGTTGGAGACAAAGGGGGTAGAGCGCACCGCATCGGCCAATTCGAGTCGCCAGGAGGCGCGTCCGGAGATGGTGTTCACGGCATGGAGGCAACGGTCATCGGAACCGATGAAGACATGCCCTTCGGCAATGCGCGGCGACGAGCGTACCGGACCGTCGGTGTAGTATGTCCATACTACTTTGCCGGACCGAAGGCTGACGACGTGGAGACGGAAATCCTCGGAGCCGAAATAGATGTTATCTTCATAGATGGCCGGACGGGAGACAACGCCACCATCCGTGGCATATTTCCAGATGAACTCGCCGGTCGCGGCATCCAGCGCATAGAGGTTGTGGTCATACGAACCGATATAGATGCGCCCTTGATGGTAGGTGGCACTGCCCCGGATTTCATCTTCACATTCGAATGTCCACAAGGGCTTGATGTTGCCGATTTTTATAGCAGGAGGGGCGCTCAGGCGGGAAAGAGTGCCCGTTTTGCGTGCCACGGCCAGGAGAGCATCTTTCATTTCGGCTGCGCTTTGGTAACGGTCCTCCGGGTTGTACTCAAGCGCTTTTTCGATGACCGCCACGAATTCGGGAGAGACTTCGGGGTTGATGCTGCGGATAGGCCGTTCTTTGAAGGAGAAGGGAGGCTCCAGGCGTGGATCGCGACGGGTCAGGACATGGTGAAGGGTGGCACCCAGAGCATAGATATCGGCCAGAGGGGTTGCGTCGCCCCGATACTGTTCAGGCGGAGAGTACCCTTCTGTGCCGATCATCGTGCCTTTCTGACCGGCCTGGAAGGTTTTCGCGATGCCGAAGTCCACCAGGACAACATGCCCGCTCTGGTTGATCATGACGTTGGACGGCTTCATGTCGCGGAAGATGATAGGGTCGGGCTTATGAGTGTGGAGGAAGTTCAGCACGTCGCACAGTTCAATGGCCCAGCCCAGTACCTGTTCTTCCTTGAGAAAGCCGTCGGTCTCGTTGAGGATGGCCTCCAGGTCTTTGCCGTTGATGAATTCCAGCACCAGGTACGAACGGTCATCGTGGGAAAAGTAATCATAAATGCGAGGGATGGCCGGATGGGTAAGGGTGGCAAGGATGTTGGCCTCGCGCTCAAAATTGCGCACGATGGTTTTGCGCACGATGGGATCGGGGGCTGTGTTAATCATTTCCTTGACCGCGACCAGTTTGACGATATTGGGAAAGTGCAGGTCGCGGGCGCGGTAGACCGATCCCATTCCGCCGATCCCAATAACCTCTTGAATTAAGTAGCGGTTGGCCAGTTTTGTGCCGGCCTGGAGTTGACGGCGGGGAGGTGTTTCGTCATCGCGCAGGGGTTGCGTGATGGGATTGGTTTCCAGCGTGCACTCCTTTACATTACAGTTGTGATGGCGAAAGTAACGGTCACATTATGTTGTACAAATTATAGTGCGCCCTGACAGGATTGGCAACTGTCCCAAAGGTTGGGGGCATGAAGGGTTATGAGGGGTAAAGAAGCCACCAGGGGGAAGGTCCATCCCATCGTTTTCGGGATGGATATGGCTATTCATACCCGTCTGGGACGCTCCGAGGGTTATGTAACGATTGCCCTTTTGGGTGTGGCTATGCTCGAAGCATCGTCAGGATGATTTTAGATCGACTCCGTGCTTTGACGGCGTGCGGTTCGTTGGGAGGCAGGATGATGGCTTCCTGGGAGTTCAAATGGTAAGCCTGTCCGGAGATGACGACTTCGATTTCCCCTTCCAACACGTGTAGCAGGGCGTCGAAAGGGGCCGTGTGTTCACTAAGTTCCTGACCACCGGCGAAGGCAAATACGGTGATGTTTCCTTGATCGCTTTTGATGATAGGGCGACTGACGATGCTTCCGTCCTGGTAATCCACCAGGTCGGCGAGTTGTAGAATCTGACGTTTTTGGGGTGCAGTCATTGGCTATCTCCTTATGGGTTTATTTCACCTCCAGGCGGTAGCCCGCCGGTTCACGTGTGAAACGCGTGGTGCCGCTGATGACCAGGACCGCCTCGCTGACATCGTTCCCTAGCGAGAGAGGGATTTCTGCCATCTGATCGGGGCTAAGGGGGATGCTCTGTACAGTGGTCTTCTGCCCCTCCAGGATGAGCGCCAGTCGGAAGGTCTGGGGGAGGATGTTCTGGACGCGGACGAATCCATTCCCTTGCCAGCCACCGTCGTCGGTTTCGAAATCGGTGAAGTAGCCGATCTCAGGGATGGAGACATCATCCAACAAGAAGCCCTCGCCGTTGACAGCCGCGTCGGTCACGTACTCGAAGCGAATCTGGATTTCTTTTCCGGCATAGGGGGTGAGGTCTATTGTTTCCTGAATCCATGTGGGCCCTCCGCCACTCAGACCATTGTAGGCCCAGCCAAAACTGTTGCCGGAGGGGTCTTCATCGGTGCCGGAGGGGGTGGTAAGGATTTGCCAGTGTTGGCCATCTTCGGAGACTTCCAGGTAGAGATAGTCATAGTCCTCTTCGAGGTCATACCATGTCCAGTAAGTAAGGGTGATTGGGCCGCTGACATCCCGGAAGTCGAAGGTGCGCGTCAGGGTCATGTCGGATTCATCGCCCTTGTTGGACCAGAAGGCGTATTCGCCGGAGTAAGGGTCTGTGGGCAGGAGGCGGACCTGGGTAGCGCCCTCGAAGTAGAGGGTGTAGTTACCGCTACAGGTCAGGCGGATGTAATCCACGCCGTATTGTCGCACGGAGCGCTCCAGGGGCTCGGTGGGGCACTGTGATATCGTTTCAGTGATGTCCGCGCGCGGCGCGTCGGGGTAGTTATGGTAGGTGTAGCGCCCATCGGCGACGGTGTCATCCAGGAGGTAGTTCGTCACGGCCCAATCCATGAAGAGGTCGTCGGCGGTGATCGGCTGGCCGGTGGCAGGATCGGTGGCGTCGATCTCACGCAGGGTTTCATCCACGCTGTCCATGCCGTTATCGGGGTTTTTGACCAGGGCCTGCGTGGCTTCTTCGCCGAAGCGGTCGAGGAAATAAGTAACGAACAGGAAGGCCGCGCCGTAGTGAGGGGAGGTGGCGTTGGGGTCGTTAGGCCAGTCGGTCAGTTGCAGGTCGGGGTTTGTGCTGTAGAGCCAGTCGAAACCGCCGACGTCGTAGCCGTTGAGGAAGGCGGCCAGTTCGGAAAAGCCCTCGTTCAGCCAGGAGGATTCGTTGCGGTCGAGATACCAGTGAATCATGTGCTGGAACTCGTGCGCCAGGACGCCATACGTGAACTTCTCATCCAACCCCACCGTATCGGCGTTGAAGAGGAACATTTCGTGAGCGTTCGAGTATTCATGTACCAGAGGATGGTACTCGTCGGCGGCGGAGAAGTAACCGGCCAGTGAACTGCCCAGGCCGCTTGCGTAGAGAATGTAGATGTGGGGGTCCCCGTCTACGCCGGGGGTCCACTCGCTGCCGAAGAAGGCGCGGTCGGTGGGATAGATCTGGTTTTCGAAGGTGTCTGCCAGGTCTTTCAGGTCGCTCTCGCGATAGGAGATACCGTTTTCCACCCAGAAGTAGACGTGGTCGGTGGCATATTGCAAGGTGGCGGTCACCTGGAAGTTCTCGTTGGTGTCCACGTTTGTGACCCAGAAGGTTTGCTCCTCACCGAGTTGAGGAGGCGATGAGGGCGGTTCCACGGTGGGAGGAATATCGCATTTGCCTTGCAGGCGGCAGGCCAGATCGGGCAGGTTGTTTTCCGGGACGATGGTCTGGCGCAGAGTGGTGAGGGTGTCGGTAGGGACGTCTTCTACGGGAGGGCGGGTGACGATGACAGTGGGAGTGGGGGTCGCGGTGGCAAGGAACGAGAACGGATCTGTATCGTACGTCTGCATCTGCTGTTGCAGCGTGTAAATACCGTAGGCACTTGCCGCTACACCGACCATCAGGCACAGGCAGCAGAGAATAACAATTGTTCCCGTAACGATCAACCATGTCGGTGTTGTTTTTTGGTTTGTCATGGAGTTTCCTTTCGCGAGAAGATAGTGTGCCCACCGTATTGCGCGTTTATGTGCAGGCAGTGTGGGATTGTGTCACCACGTTGTGTGCCGGACGAGACCCGGTGATACAGGGATGATCGAACGCCTTCACTTTGACACAAGAGGCGCGCCGCGTGAGAATTCTCATATATGCATTCTATTTTATCTCGAAACCCAGGAGAGGCTATAGCCGAAATGGGGGAAGGAAAGCCTTGTCTGGTATGGTGCGGTCACGCGAAAGGGACGCGCCGGAAGCGCGTCCCTTTGATGCAGATAGGTGATCGGTGTCGTCAGACCGTTTCCGCTTCCGCCGGTTGCTTTGTTTTCTGGGCGGGTTCGGCGGCGCGGAAGGTCAATGTGTCTTTTTCCTCGTCCACGTCCACTTCAACGATGCCACCACCGCTCAGTTCGCCGGAGAGCAGTTTCACTGAGAGCGGGCTTTCAACATGTTTCTGCAGGGCACGCCGGAGTGGGCGGGCGCCAAAGGTCGGATCGTAACCTTTACGGGCGAGCCAGGTGCGTGCTGCAGGTGTCAGGCGGACGGTGATGCCGTGTTCTCCCAGGCGTTCCTGGATTTCTTTCATCTGCAAATCCACGATGCGTTCCATTTGTTCCACAGAGAGCGGCGAGAAGATGATAATCTCGTCAATGCGGTTGAGGAACTCCGGGCGGAAGGTGCTCTTAAGCGCCTTCTCGATTTTCTCGTGTGCCTGTCGTTCTTCGTCATCGTCGGTTTGTTGCAGGAAGCCCAGGGTGCCGCCTTTGCGTACATACTCTGTGCCCAGGTTGGAGGTCATAATCAAAATGGTGTTGCGGAAGTCCACCACGTTGCCCTGACCGTCGGTCATGCGCCCGTCGTCGAGGATTTGCAGCAGAGCGTTCCAGACTTCAGGGTGTGCCTTTTCGATTTCGTCGAAGAGGATGACGCGGTATGGGCGGCGGCGGACGGCCTCGGTGAGTTGACCGCCTTCCTCGTACCCGACGTACCCGGGCGGCGCACCGAACAGGCGCGAGACGGTGTGCTGCTCGCGGTACTCCGACATGTCAATGCGCACAAGGGCGTCTTCGTCATCGAACATGAACCAGGCCAGGGCTTTTGCCAACTCGGTCTTGCCTACGCCGGAGGGGCCGATGAAGATGAAGGAGCCGATGGGGCGGCGCGGGTCTTTCAAGCCCGAGCGGGCGCGACGGATGGCGTCCGCCACGGCATGGATGGCTTCGTCCTGGCCGATGATGCGCTCGTGCAGGCGTTCTTCCATGTGCAGGAGTTTCTCGGCCTCGGTCTCCATGATTTGTGAGACCGGGATGCCGGTCCATTGGTGGACGACCTCGGCGATATCCTCCACATCCACCACCTCGTCAAGTTGATGTTCGGCTTCCCACGCATCGCGCTTCTTTTTGAACTCCGCTTCCAGGCGCAGGCGTTCGGCCTTTTTCTGGGCGGCGCGCTCGTA
>RFJH01000047.1 GCA_003694975.1 Anaerolineae bacterium
GCCTTGCGCGCGGAGCGAAGCGCAGTCGAGACGCAACAGGCGAAGCGTTCTCTATGTCGTTTGAAAACCCGTATCATCCTATCCTAACAGGAGGAGTGCCTTGAAAATCATAGCCTTTGTCAAACAAGTGCCCGATTCGGCGGCCACCGTAGTCGTCGAAGATGGGAAAGTCTCGTGGGGGGATGCCCCGCTGGTGATCAACCCCTGGGACGAATATGCTGTCGAGGCCGCGCTTCAGCAGAAGGAAGCGCATGGCGGTACGGTCACGGCGATCAGCATGGGCGATGAGAGCGCCAAAGAGGCCCTCAAGCACGCTCTGGCCATGGGCTGCAATGAGGCCATCCTGATCTCCGATCCGGCGCTGGCAAATGTGGATACGCGCGCCACCGCCGAAGTGCTCGCCGCAGCCGTGCGTAAGATCGGCGATGCGGATATGATTTTCTTCGGGCGCCAGGCCATTGATGGCGATGCCGGTATCACCCCCGCCCAGACGGCGCGTATCCTGGGCCTGCCCATGCTCAGTTTTGCGGCCTCCATCAGTGTGGAGGGCGATACCGTCAAAGTGGAGCGCAGCATCGAGGAGGGACGCCAGATCGTCAGCGCGAAACTGCCCGCCGTCTTCACCGTGGTGAAAGATTTCGGCGAGCCGCGCTACCCCTCCTTCATGGGCATCCGCAAGGCTGCGCGCGCCCAAATCCCGGTCTGGACTCTGGCCGATCTGGGCATCGAAGCCCCGAAATCGGTCGTCTCCTGGCCGGAGATTATGAACCCGCCCAAGCGCGAGGTCACCTGTGAATTCATCGAAGGCGATAGCCCCGAAGAGATCGCCGAAAAACTGGCCGACAAACTGATCGCGGAGAAGGTGCTATGAGCAACAAAATCTGGGTTTACGTTGACCATTTCAAGGGCGAGGCCCTGCCTGCCTCCTGGGAGGCCATCGGCGCGGGGAAAACCCTGGCGGAAAAACTCGGCGGCGGCGTGACCGCGCTGGTCTTCGGATCAGGCGTTGAAGACCTCGCGAAGACCGCCTTTGAGTACGGCGCGGACGAGGTCCTCCTGGCCGATGACCCGGCCCTGAGCGACTACCGCCCCGAGACCTACACCTCCACCTTGAGCAAACTCGCCTCGGAATCGAACCCGGACGTGATCCTGCTCCCGACCACGACGCGCGGCCGCGAGATCGCCGGCATGGCCGCCGTGGACCTGGAGAGCGGCGTCCTGGTGGATGTCATCGCGCTGGACGTGGAGGGCGATCAGGTCGTTGCCACGCGCCCCATCTACGCCGGGAAACTCCTGCAAAAGACTCTCTGCGCGGCGAAACCGCAGATCGTCACCCTGCGCGGGCGCGCCTTCCCCAAGCCGGAGCGCCAGGAAGGTCGCACCGGCACGCTGACCAAAGTCGCCGCGGCGGGCGAGCCGCTGGTCACCGTGGAAGGCTATCAGGAGAGCGAAGGCGGCGTCAGCCTGACCGACGCGAGCATCATCGTCTCCGGTGGACGCGGCACCTCGAACAACCCCGCCCTCACGCCACCCGATGGCATGGACGAGAAAGAGGCCGAAATCTGGAAGGCGCAGCAAGGCTTCAAAATGCTCGGCGAACTGGCCTCCGTCCTCGGCGCGGCGGTCGGCGCCTCACGCGCCGCGGTGGATGCAGGCTACATCCCCTACGCCCATCAGGTCGGCCAGACGGGGAAAGTTGTCTCGCCTGATCTCTACATCGCCTGCGGCATCTCCGGCGCCATCCAGCATCTGGCCGGAATGCGCACCAGCAAGGTCATCGTGGCCATCAACAAGGACCCCGAAGCGCCCATCTTCAAGGTGGCGCGCTACGGCGTGGTCGGCGATATGCACCAGATCGTCCCGGCCCTCACCGAAGCCTTCAAGAAGAAACTGGGCAAGTGACGCTCTCCCAAACGAGAACGTCCAACTCCCGCAGGTGGGTACCTGCGGGAGTTTTTTATTGTGTGCCGCCTGGCTATCAACGAACCGTTCTTCCTGAAATGGGCAACTCTCCGCAGAAAATCTCTCTACCGACCGGAAATCGAGACTCCCATTAACATTTCACTCCCAGGTACGCTGGTCGTCAATCGGCCTGGCATCCTCGGCGATCTCGTCCGCAGTGACGAATTCCACCCGGTCTATCTTGACGCGGCAAGCCGAGCGGACGGCCTCCCGCAGCGCGCTTTCCACCCCCTGACGATCGGCCTCCGCATCAGCCAGAGCGACTCGCAGGACGAACTCATCCCGATGCTCCGGGCGCGTCACCACGGCCTGAAAACGCGCCACAGCGGGCACCTGCCCGACGGCGAAGCGCAATTGACTCGGGTGCACGAACATACCGCGCACCTTGACTGCGTCGCCCACGCGTCCGACCAGGATAATCGAGCGCTCTCCCTGACGGCTCTTGCCAGGATTGGGGTCCACGTTGACGGCCAGATCGCCGGTGCCCAGGCGGATGAGGGGGTAGGTCTCGTTGAACGAGGTGACCACAACCTCGCCCGTCTCCCCCGCGCCGACGGATTGCTCGGTCTCCGGATTGACGACCTGGATGATGGAACTCTCCAGCAAACGCATAGGCAAACCGCCTTCCGTGTTGTACGCCAGGAAGCCCAGTTCCGCTGTGCCGTAGGCGTTCAAGACGCGCAGACCATACTTCCCCACAAACGCCTGACGCATGGAAGGCGGCAACGGCTCGGCAGAGACCAGCGCCTTTCGCAACGCGAACTCCGCGCGAAAATCCATCCCCATTTCCTCAGCCTTTTGGATAAGCGCCATCAGCCAGGAGGGTGTGCCAATGTAGGCGGTGACTTTCAAATCGCGCATCATCTTGATTTGCAAATCCGCATTGCCTACCCCCGCCGCGATGACCGTGGCCCCCATCCCGGTGCACACGTGGTCTACGGCCAGGCCGGTGGGGATGAGATGATAGCCGAAGGCGTTCAGCACCACATCTCCCGCCTCAAAGCCGCCCAGCGCGAGGACCTCGCGCAGCGTGTCCATCATGGCGCTATCGCCCGCGTCGGGTTCGTAGAGTGGCCCCGGCGAGAGGAATACGTGTCGCAACCTCTCCAATGGCAC
>RFJH01000311.1 GCA_003694975.1 Anaerolineae bacterium
CGAAAGCGACGCTGCGCTGGAACGTCGCTTCCAACCGGTGTTTGTCGAAGAGCCCACCATCGAGGAGACCATCGAGATCCTGCGGGGCATCCGCTACAAGTACGAGGAACATCATCGCCTGCGCATCAGCGACGAGGCGCTGGAGGCCGCGGCACGTCTGGCCGCCCGCTACGTGCCCGACCGCTTCATGCCCGACAAGGCCATCGACCTCATCGATGAGGCCGCCAGCCGCGTGCGCATGTACAAGACCCCCCTGGCCGCGAGCCTGCGTGCTACCTTCCGCGACCTCAAGGCCTTGCAGTTGGAGAAAGAGCAGGCTCTGGCCGAACAGCGCTACGACCATGCCATCGACCTGCGCTACCGCGAAGTCGAGTTGCAGAACCAGTTGGATCAGATGCGTGCCAGCTGGGATACGGCCGAGCGGCCCGAAGTGAGCCCGGACGACATCGCCGAGGTCGTGGCCATGTGGACCGGCATTCCGGTCGTACGCATTGCCGGCGAAGAAAGCGAGCGTCTGCTCAAAATGGAGGAATATCTCGAGGCGCGGGTCATCGGTCAAAGCGAGCCCATCAAAGCGATCGCCAAAGCCGTGCGCCGCGCCCGTGCCGGCCTGAAGGACCCCAGACGCCCCATCGGCACCTTCATCTTCCTGGGGCCCACCGGTGTGGGTAAGACCTATCTGGCGCAGAATCTGGCCGAGTTCCTCTTCGGCTCCCAGGATGCCTTGATCAAGATCGACATGTCCGAGTTCATGGAGCGGCACAATGTCAGCCGTCTGGTGGGCGCGCCTCCCGGCTACGTCGGTTATGACGAGGGCGGGCAGCTCACCGAAGCCGTGCGCCGCCGCCCCTACTGCGTGATCCTGCTGGACGAGATCGAAAAGGCCCATCCCGAAGCATTCAACATCCTGCTGCAGGTGATGGAGGACGGCCATCTCACCGATGCCAAAGGACGGCGGGTTGACTTCCGCAACTCCATCATCATCATGACCTCGAACGTAGGTGCTTCGCTCATCCGCCACGGTGGAAGCCTGGGCTTCACCATCACCGATGACGAAGACAAGCGCAAAGAGAGCGACTACGAGGATATGCGCAAGCGGGTGATGGACGCCATGCAACGCACCTTCCGCCCCGAGTTTATCAACCGTCTCGACGGTATCATGGTCTTCCACTCGCTGGACAAAGAGTCCATCAAGAAGATCGTGGATCTGGAACTAACGCGGGTTCACAACCAGCTGGCCGAGCACGAGATCACGCTCGAGGTCACGGACTCGGCCAAGGAGTTCCTGGCCGAAGTGGGCTATGATCCCAAGTTCGGTGCCCGCCCCTTACGCCGGGCGGTGCAGGACCATGTAGATGACGCCCTCTCCGAAGGTCTGCTGGCCGGCCGCTTCCAGTCCGGCGACACGATTCAGGCCATTCACGAGGAGGGTAAGAATGAGCTCACCTTTGTGGTGACCGAGCGCAAGACCTCCGACGACGGCGAACAGGAGTCGCTGGAGGCCATGTTCGGTTGAGAGACACAGATGTGACAGACCTATCCGACCCCACGTGGTTTGCGAATGCTGCGTGGGGTTTTCTCTGCCCACGATGGGGCCACCGCTTGCGGCACTCCCCGCGCCGTACTCCGGCCGACCACCCTCTCCCCCCAACGGACAAATGACAACGATCCCTCAAAACCGTTTGAACGGACAGGTCGCCCTGGTCACGGGCGCGAGTCGCGGCATCGGCCGTAGCATTGCCCTGGCCCTGGCCGCGCACGGGGCGGGCGTCGCTCTGGTAGCGCGCGACGGTTCGCGCCTGACAGCCATCCAGGAGGAAATCGAGGCGCGAGGTGGGCGTGCCCTGGCCATCCCCACCGATCTCGCCCGGGAGGAGGCCATCCAGGCCTGTGTGCGCAGGTGCATCGAGGCGTTCACCCGTCTGGACATTCTCGTCAACAATGCCGGCATCGGCGTCTTCGGCCCGCTGGAGCGGAGCCGCACGCAGGATTGGGACCGGGTGATGGCGGTCAACGCGCGGGCACCCTACATCCTCTGTCGCGAAGCCCTGCCCTATCTCAGGCAACACCCTCCAAGCTTCATCATCAACATCAGTTCGGTAGTGGGCGTGAAGGGGTATGCCCGCCAGACCATCTACAGCGCCTCCAAACACGCGCTGATGGGTCTGACCAAAGCCCTGGCCCGCGAGGTCCAGGAGGACGGTATCCGGGTGCATGCAATCTGCCCCGGTGGTGTGGCCACCGACATGATCCAACAGGCACGGCCGGACCTTGATCCCGAAGTGCTGATGCAGCCCGAAGAGATCGCGGACATCGTGCTCTTCCTGGTCACGCGCCGCGGCCGGGCAGTCATCGATCAGGTGGATGTGCGTCGCGCCGCTTCCACCCCCTGGGGATAGGACACGTCGTTCCTCCGCGCTCGAGCGCGGCAATGGTCTGTGTTGGGACCAGAGGATGCCCGGGATCAGACGGCGGGCTCGGGCGGGGTGTCGGGCAGGGCATCCACGGCGGTAGCCCGCCAGCGATCCCCCTCTTCCACCAGCATCACGGGGATGTCGTCACGGATGGGGTATTTGCGCTCGCACGTCTGACAGACGAGCCACACATCTTTGACCAAAGTCAACAGTCCGGCATCGTCGGATTCGCGCACGCAAACCGGACAGCGCAAGATCTCTAGCAATTTTTGGTCGATGGCCATGGTTTCTTGTCCGAAATGAGTGTGATGGCAAAACTGTGGTAACCGCCGGAGAAAGTATACACCGGCATGGCCAAATCACTCAACCCCGGTTGTGGAGTAGCAACCGTTTCAGCTCGCCAGGCCGCGCTACTCAGGCCTGGCGGCGGCGCCAGGCTGGAAAGCCTCTCCTGCAGGTTGCTCCCATCCCGAAACGCACCTCCGCCAAGATATCCCTTGAACAGCCAGGCAAACCTTGCTACAATCAGGCCATGACCGCGTTCGAGCCGGCCTATCTCAAACTCCTGCGCGAAGGCGTTTTGCAACGGCGGGTGCAGCAGGCCTACGAACTCCTCTCCGATTGCCACGTCTGCGCCTGGCATTGCCCTGTGGATCGCCGCGCCGGTCAGAGGGGCGTGTGCCGCACGGGGCTCCGTGCTCGCGTCAGCAGCTATGGCCCCCACCTGGGCGAGGAGGACCCGCTGCGGGGCTGGCGGGGCTCGGGAACTATC
>RFJH01000048.1 GCA_003694975.1 Anaerolineae bacterium
CGGTGAGGTCTTGAAGTTCTCTGCCAGGCGGGCCACCCCCTGCTTGTCCGTGGTGAACTCGTAGTAGTTGTTGTAGTGGGTGATGTCCTGGTACGAGTTAGCGGGATCACCGCGTTCATCGTGTTTTTCGTCACTTCCCGTCACACCAGGTGCCTGATCGGTCTCCTGAGGCGCGGTCTTATCTGGGACAAGGCCGCAGGCAGCCAGCAGAGTGCCACCGCCGACGACGCCCATCGCCTTGAGGAAATCGCGCCTGGAGAGATAGAGATGCCTGGGGGTGATTTCAGAGGATGGAATGGTTGGAAAAGTGGAAGATGTTTTCATCGTTTTATTCCTTGAGATTTGTACCTGTAAGTGAGTAGATAGCCCTATGATAACAGAAATAGTTGTCGGACAAGGCAAGTAGGGCTTGTTTGCAAAAATACATGTCGCTTTGCTGCACCGCTCCCGCCCCTGCCGGATAGACCCGAAAGGTCCACCGACACTGCGTGCACTTGTAGCGCACAACTTCTATGCGCCGTACTCGGGTATCCTAGATCCGCCTCTTCGCCTGTATAATTACTCCCATGTTTGAATTCCACATCACCGCCACAGAGGGACGGGCACGCTGCGGCATTTTCAGCACGCCACACGGGGACCTGAAAACGCCGCTCTTCGCGCCCGTCGGCACGCAGGCGACCGTCAAGGCACTCACACCGGATCAACTGGAGTCCCTGGGCGCCACTCTCATCCTGGCCAACACTTATCATCTCTATCTGCGGCCCGGCGACGAGGTGGTGGCCGAACTGAGAGGCCTGCATCGCTTCATGGCCTGGCCGCACCCCATCCTCACCGATTCGGGCGGCTTCCAGGTCTTCTCCCTGGCGCAAACCCGCCAGGTGGATGACGATGGCGTGACTTTCAAGAGCCACATTGACGGCTCCACGCATCGTTTCACGCCGGAGAAGTCCATCCGCATCCAGGAGAACCTGGGCGCGGACATCATCATGGCCTTCGATGAATGCGCCGACCCCTACGACCGCCCGTACCTGGAGCGCGCCGTGGAGCGCACGCACCGCTGGGCCGAGCGTTGCCTGGCGGCGAAAACCCGCACCGACCAGGCGCTCTTCGGCATCGTCCAGGGTGGAATCTACCCCGATCTACGAGAGGCCTCCGCTCACTTCATCGCATCGCTTCCCTTCCCCGGCATCGCCATCGGGGGGCTTTCCGTCGGCGAGACGAAAGAGGAGATGCTCGCCACGCTTGATCTCACCGTCCCGCTCCTCCCGGAGGGGAAACCTCGCTACCTGATGGGCGTGGGCACGCCGGAAGACCTGATCGAAGGTATCCGGCGCGGCGTGGATATCTTCGACTGCGTCCTCCCCACGCGCCTGGCGCGTCATCGCGCCGCGTTTTCCCCCCAGGGGCGACTCAACATGATGAACGCCCGCTTCGCCCGCGACGAACGTCCCATTGACGAGACCTGCGATTGCTACACCTGCCGTCACTTCTCGCGGGCGTACATCCGCCACCTGATCAACGCCAGAGAGTTCCTGGCGCATACGTTGCTTTCCATACACAACCTGCGCGCGCTGGTGCGCCTGGTCGAGGAGATACGCGCCATGATCATCGAAGGGACATTTGAACAAAATGTCCCCACTCTGCTGGCGCGTTGGGCCGGGAACGCGGCGCGAGAAGAGAAATAGACTCGCGCCTCACAAAGCAAAAAGCAGGAGTGCCATCCCCGCGCCAAAGGCCGCGCAGGCGAAATTGACCCAGTCGTTGTTCAGCCAGCGCCAGCCGCGCAGGAGGGCGGTCTGCGCGCCGCAGAGGTGGGTGGGATGACGTTCGGTCTCTTTCGCGCAGGTCGGACAAAGGTAAATCGCCTGCACGGTTGCCCCCAGGAACGAATCGAAGAGCGCGCCCGCGAACCCGCTCAGGGTGACGAACAACGCCGTTTTAGCGGGAGCAGGCGTCGGGGAGAGCGTTCCGGCGAGAAGGCCGATCAGGGCCGCGCCGCCCAGGGCGGCGAGGCTGCCGATGGGCGAGATGCCGCCCGAGGTCCCTTTGTCCACCCGTTTACGCAAATCGGTGATCAGGTGTGGGTCGCTTGGACTGAGCACGCCGAGTTCGGTCGCCCAGGTATCCGCGTTGACCGCCGCGAGCGAGGCGGCGAAGGCCACCCAGGGCCACGTCGCCTGAGGGTAGAAGGAGTGGAGGAGGCTGAAGAAGGCCGCCACCGCGCCGTTGCCGAAGACCTGTCCCCAGTCTCTCTGGCTGCCTTTGGCGAACTTTTCGCTCAAGCCGTGTTTGCGCGTCGCAAAGGCGTGGGAAAGGGCGCTGGAGGAGATGAAAAAGGTCAACAGGAGTACCGCCCAGCGCCAGCCGCCGAGGCCGAAAATCAACGTGCCGACCACGGTCGCTGCCCACGCGCCGCTGCGAGAGAGGCTGTGAGCGCGGTAGGCCAGCACGGCAACTACGAGAGCGAACAGAAAACCGAAAAGCGGTTGGGTTGCAGACATGGAACCCCGCTTCTCCCCTACACCGGCGTGGTGACGGCAAAGAGGACGGCAATCAGGAAAAGCAGGCTGCTCAACGC
>RFJH01000312.1 GCA_003694975.1 Anaerolineae bacterium
CCATCACCACCGTGCCGAACATCTCGAGCAGCCGCCGGTAGGCATCGTAGACGAAGCGCTCATCGCCTGTCAGACGGATCATGCCCGCGGCGGTCTCGTCCGTCAGGCCGATGTTGAGCACGGTGTCCATCATGCCCGGCATGGAGAACTTGGCCCCGGAGCGACAGGAGACCAGAAGCGGTTTCTCGGGATCGCCGAACACCTTCCCGGTCTTCCCTTCGACCACCTTGAGGGCTGCCATCATTTGCTCCCACATCCCCTCCGGGAAGCGACCGCTTTTCTGGTACTCGTTGCAGGCCTCGGTTGTGACGGTGAAGCCCGGCGGGACGGGCACGCCGGCGCGGGTCATATCGGCCAGGCCGGCCCCCTTGCCCCCCAGCAGGCCCCGCACGCCATCCCAATCACCGGCGTACTTCTCCGCCTCGTCCACCTCTTCAAACAAATAGACCCATTTTTTCATCGCATAGCCTCCTGAGATTTATATCTGTTCCCCACAGGCTATCGTACGCCACAGGGGAAACACAGTATCGCCTTGAGTTTCAAAATAGTGGGGGGTTGCTTCACCGCTTCCACCGGTTCGCAATGACACGACGTGAGCGTTTTGTTCCTGCCAGTACATCTGATGCGTAAGTGTACCATAACGCGCGAGCATCCCTCTTCGTGACAAAACAAGTGGGGGGCATTCAAATCATGTAAAAGATCGTTGCCAACGCGCTCCCTTTGGTGTCATCGCGAGGCAGGCCAGGTCTGTCGAAGCGATCTCCTCCCCGCTATGGAAGATGGCTTCGCGCCTGACGGGCGCTCGCCATGACACGGAAAGGGCTGCTTGCGCCCAGCGTCGAGCGAAGAGTTTCCTCGTTTCTACAACATCTGAGTGCACCCAGAACAAGCCATCTCTTGCTCTGCTCAGCGCGTCGTTCCTGCCTTACAAACATGGTCAAAGCATACTTTGAATCGAGCATGGTCGGAGCGCGGAAACGGCCACGTTGTTCAACCCAGGCTCAGGGCGCGAAATTGTAAACCGATTGCAAAGTCCAGGCGTGGCAAAATCTTGCATAATTGGAGCATGCCTGTTAAAGTCCTGGTCATAGACGACGATAGCGCGATCACGGAACTTCTCGGCCTGCTCCTTAAGAGTCACGGCTTCGAGGTCACCACCGCGAACGGCGGCGAAGAAGGGATACACAGGTTCAAAGACGAGCAGCCGGATGTCATCATCCTGGACCTGATGATGCCCGGCGTAGATGGCCAGGAGGTTTGTCGCAGGATCCGCGCCTCCAGCAATGTGCCCATCATCATCCTTTCCGCTCTGAACAGCCCCGACACCATCGCGAAAGCACTGGATGCCGGGGCGGATGACTACCTGATCAAACCCGTCCCCAGCAGCGTGTTGATCGCCCATATCAAAGCCCTGGTCCGGCGCACAGGCCGGCTACGGGGTGACGCGGTCGCGGAACGCATGATGACACGCTGAATTCCGGTTCAGTCTTCCCGCAACTCCAACAGCGCCTCGGCAACCTGCCGGGGCGCTTCCATCATCGGCATATGGCCCACGCCGGCAATCTCAAACAGACGCGCCTGGGGCAGTAAGGACGCCATCTCCCGACCCAGTTCCGGAGGGAGGATGGCATCATCCAGGCCGATCACCACCACAGCAGGGACATCAACGGACGGCAGGAACTCCCTCCGGTCCGGGCGCCCGGCCATGGCACGCAGCGCGCCGATGACGCCGGCAGGTTTCGTCTTCAAAATCAGGTTACGCAGGCGAGCAGCGAGGGCCGGATCGCGAGTCAGTTTGGCGGACATTCCCTCTGCGAGGGGCGCTACTCCTTTTTCAGCCACTTCTTTCATTTGTGCCTCGCGCGCCGCCCGTCGCTCCGGCGAATCCGCAGCCGCATGGGTGGCGACCAACCCCAGCCCTGCCAATCGGTCAAGGTGACGCTGCGCGAAGGCCAGGGCGACGTAGCCGCCCATCGAATGTCCCACAACAGTGGCGCGCTCCACACCCAGATGGTCCAGTAAGGCCGTCACATCATCGGCCATATCATCAATAGAATACGAACTCTCCGGGGCTTCGCTTGCTCCATGTCCGCGCAAATCGGGCAGAATGACATCGGCGCGCCCTTCCAGCAAAGGGGCCACCTCATCCCAAATCGTGTGATCGAGGGGAAAGCCGTGTAAAAGCACAAGCGGCGCGCCGCGACCGCGTCGCTCATAAGCCAGAGTAATACCGTTAACATTCACATAGTTCATCGTCACAACCTCCAATCCACAGCGACCTTCGCCTTGCCACCTCGTCGTGTGATGTAATAGACGAAGCCGTGTTCCCGCCCAAACTCGAAGAGCCGGCGCGTAATCTCCACATCGGCTTTGCAATACTCGGCCACTTTCTCCAACTCGCCACGCCGGAACCACTTCACGCTTTGCACGCCGTCGGCGGTCTTCGAAACACCCAGGGTGGCCGCGGCGACGGCGTCCAGACCGGGGCGAAAGCCGAGGTGATGATAAAGGTCTTGCAACATGTCCAGGGTCGGGAGCGCATCGAGACGCTCGAAGGGGGCATAAGGTTTCAGGACCTGATAATCGAAATCGAAGAGGTTATAGCCGATCACACGGTCGGCGGACTTCAGTTCGGCGATCAACGCCTGAGCATCACGCTCCCAATAGACGGCGAAATCGCCACGTGCGGTCGAGTAGGTCACAGCACAGGCCAGGCGCAGACGGGCGATGTTTCCCCGTCCGCCAACTTCTTGAAACAGATTTTGGGTCTCCAGGTCGAAGAAGACGAGGTTCATACAACGTCTCACTTTCCGGCGCGTTCCGAGAGGTAACGGCGGCTGAACGCCAGGGCTTCCTCCCGCGTGGAGACTTCACCCATCGCCTGCGCCTCGCGCACGGCATCCAGAAGTTCTCCGACGAGGGGGCCAGGAGACAGGTCGAGAGCCTCAATCAGGTCGCGCCCGTTGAGAAGCGGTGGTGGAGAGACGACCTCCTGCGGGCGTTCCCACCAGTTCTCCAAAAGAGTGCGGCTTACGTCCAGGCAGGCTGCCCAGTGGTCTTGCGAAAGCGTGTGTTCATAGGTGGCACGCAGATCGGCCAGGGAGAGCAGGACAATATCCACACCCGCCTCGGCAGCGTGACGGAAGAAGCGATAAACAGCACGGCGACTGGGATGTTTGCCCTTGCGATACAGGCGGTTGGTAAGAAAGTGAACGCGCATGTGGTGGCGGATCACCGTTTTCAAATAAGCGATCTCCTCATTGCTCAGGCGGAGGGCACGCGCACGGCGGGAGGCAATCTCCGCTCCCTTTTTATCATGTCCCCAGAAGCGCAGGCGTCCGTCTTCATCCAGGGTTTTGCTTGTGGGTTTGGCAACGTCATGATAGAGCGCCGCCAGGAAGAGCAAAGCCCGACGCGAGCGATCCGGGGTCAGGGCAGTGGCCAGATGCTCCGCCAGTTGCCGACGATAACGCCCCAGACGCATGACGAGGAGGCCGTTGAAGAGGTCAGCGGCCATCTCCTCGTCATAATGCGGCGAAAGAAGAGCAAGGAGACCTTCCAGGTGATCCAGTACACGCAACGTATGCCGCCAGACATCCGAGACGTGCGGGGGAGGTTGCTCCACATTCTTGATCTCTGTCAACTCAGGCAGGAAATGCGGCAATGCATCGAGCAAATCCAGAGCACGCAACGAGGTGGCGGGGCGAGGGCTTTCCAGAATGCGGAAGAACTCGTCCCGAACGCGTTCCGGCGAGACGCGCGTTAGAAGCGGGGCCGCATCGCGTATCGCCTGGCGCGTCTCAGGCAGGATGTGCAGGTTGAGTGCCGCGGCGTGACGCACGGCGCGCAGGACACGCACGGGGTCTTCACGTAAAGCAGAGGGAGAACAGGCACGCAGACGTTTCTCGCGCAGGTCCGCTGCGCCGCCGAGAGGGTCGAAGATTTCGCCGGAGCGCAAGTCCATCGCCAGGGCGTTGACGGTGAAATCGCGCCCACGCAGATCGGCTTCCAGGTCGGGGCCGCGAAAAGCAGCGAAGTCCAACACGTCGCGTCCCCCGTCGGCGCGGGTGACGACAACGCGCCCTATATCGCGTTCGTCATCCAGAGGATAGAAAGCGGCCTTTAACGCGTCGGCCACACGTCGGGCGGCTCGTCTCCCCCCCTGTGGGACAACGAAGTCCAGATCATGTGTCAGGCGCCCCTGGAGGGCATCGCGCAGCGCGCCGCCCACCAGGTAGAGAGGCTGATCGGGCGGCAAAGCCCCCCGAACGGCATCCACCAAAGGGGGAAGGGTCAAATGAGAAGGGAGCACGAATGAGACCTCAACACGTTCTTTGTAGCGTGCCGCCTGGGCTGCGCGGCGGGCCTCTTCGGGCGTCCCGCCATGAGCAACGACCCGTCCTCCCACGCGTGCGACCCAACGTCCGGCGTAGGCGGAGAGGTTGTCCTCCGGGTCCGGTGTGTCCGCAGGGGCGCGCTTCATGGCTCACGCACTATGAGGAAGGGGTGTATTTCTCCAGATCAACAACGGCAACAAAGGGCAGATTGCGGTAATACTCATCCAGGTCCAGGCCGTAACCAAAGACGAATTTGTTTGGGATGGTAAAGCCACGATAATGAATTGGTATAGGGACTTCACGGCGCTCGGCCTTATCGAGAAGGACGCACACCTTCAGACTCTTCGGTTTGCGCGTGGAGAGAAAATCCAGCACGTAGGAGAGGGTGTAGCCACTATCAATGATGTCCTCGACCAGGAGGACATGTTTATCATGGATATCTGTCTGCAAGTCAAGCGTCAGGCGAACATGGCCGGTCGTCTCGCGCGCGCCGACACCGTAAGATGAGATGGCCATGAAATCTACCATGTGGGGGACGGTGATGTGGCGCATCAGGTCTACCAGGAAGACCACACCGCCACGCAAAATGCAGATCAAGAGCAGGTTCTCCACGCCGGCGTAATCGCGGCTGATCTCGGCGCCCAGTTCGGCAATGCGCCGCTGCAACGTCGCCTCGTCCACCAGGATTTCAGACAGGAACTCTCGGTAATCTCGCATCGCGATCTCCCCAGGTCAGCGCGGCACTTCGTGATGGGCGCGGCAACGCGCCTCGTACATCTCCGCCGCGCCGATAATGACAACGGGGTCATCATAACGCGCCGGCTTGCCGTTGACCAGACGTTGTGTGCGCGAGGCCGGCTCGCCACAGACCATGCAAATCGCCTGCAACTTGTCCACGCGCTCGGCCTGTGCCATCAGGGTCGGCATCGGGCCAAACGGCTCGCCGCGAAAGTCCATGTCCAGTCCGGCGACGATGACGCGCACGCCGCGCTCGGCCAGTTCGCGGCACACGTCCACAATCTCGTCATCAAAGAATTGTGCCTCGTCTATGCCAACGACGGTGGTGTTGTCATCCAGGCGGGCTCGGATATCCGCCGCCTTCTGCACCGGCACAGCATCAAAATCCGCTCCGGCGTGCGAGGTGACTTTCTCTTCGGCATAGCGCACATCAATTGCCGGTTTGAAAACCTGCACTTTCTGGCGAGCGATGACCGCCCGTCGCAAGCGGCGAATTAACTCATCCGTCTTGCCGCTGAACATGGAACCGGTGATCACTTCAAGCGAACCGACGTGATGTCTCATTGCACCTCCTCAATATGCGATACAGCGTGCAACCGCCTTCCCCGCCTCACAACCCGAAGGCAGATCGTGCCACAAAGCAAACAGGCAGATGCGAAGAGCACCTGCCTGTAAGTTTACCTGAGATTGGCGGGGGAGCAAAGCCTAAGCAGCCGCTTCGCCCGCCTCCGGGAGTTTGTATCCCAGGGCGCGCAGGCGCTTCTTCAAGTCAATCAGCGACTTGCGGCCAAACCCCTCGATAGCGAGCAAGGCATCCTCGCCTTCGGCGAGTCTTTCCAACGCCTGTCCAACCTCCGTGATGCCGGCTTTGGCCAGCGCATCCACAGCGCGAGAACTCAATTCCAGTTCCGCAATCGGGCGCTTGGGCGAGACGCGCGCCGCCTCGCGTGCCTTCTTTTCCTCCAGGTATTGCTGACGCGCCTGCAACTTCTTGTAGAAGCGATCCACCTGGCCTTCGATGTCCACGATACGTTGCATATCACCGGTAAAGAAAGGGTGACACTTGGAACAAATCTCTGTGTGGATCACCTCTTGCGTGGACCCCGTCGTCCACGTATTGCCGCAGGCGCAAATCACCTTTGCGTTTGGGTAGTACTTGGGATGAATACCGGTCTTCATGTCATTGCTCCAAAGGGATGACGTTGACGCGTTTGCGCCCGCGCACAACATCAAACTTGACCACACCGTCCGCCATGGCGAACAACGTGTGATCGCGCCCCACGCCAACGTTCAGCCCGGGTTTGATGCGCGTGCCACGCTGACGAACCAGGATGTACCCGGAGCGCACCACCTGCCCGCCATAGCGCTTCACGCCCAGGCGTTTCGAGCGACTATCACGACCATTGCGGCTTGCACCGCCACCTTTTTTGTGTGCCATCGTTACCTCACAACCTCACGACTTTTTGGTCGTCTTGCTACTACTACTTTTCGACGAAGATTTTCCCGCAGACTTCTTCGCGGAAGAAGCCGTGGCTTTCGTGGACTTCGCCGTGGACTTTTTGGCAGTTTTCTTCGCTTCGGCGGACTTGGCCGACGCCTTCCCCTTCGCTTCAGCCTTTTTCGCCGCGCGCGCAGCCGAGGCCTTGCCCGTCGAGGATTTGGCTTTTTTCGCCGCCCTGGTAATTGCCTCTACCCGAAGGCGAGTGTACTGCTGGCGATGGCCGGTCTTCACGCGATAGCGCTCACGAGGGCGGTATTTGAAGACGATAATCTTCGGGCCTTTAAAATGCTCCACCACCGTGGCGCTGACCTTCGCGCCGGAGACCGTCGGCGTGCCGACGGTCACATCATCGCCGTCCACCAGGAGCAGGACGTTCTCCAGGTCAATTTTCTTTCCGGCTTCCACCGGCAGGCGGTCCACTTCCAGAAGACCGCCCTCGACGGCCTTATATTGTTTGCCGCCGCTTTCTACAATAGCATATTTCATCGTTCGCTCCAAGTCTTCGCTTCGCCGCGCACCGTGCGAGGGCAATTGCCCCACCGCCCGGCCGCGGGGAAGCCTGGAATACACACAGCCGCCCCAGCCTGCATCGCCGGGGCAGAAGCGCACGGTATTATACCGCCGTGCGGCGGAAGTGTCAAACGAAAATCGGCCATCACCGCCTATGTCCTACCAGAAACATAACCAAAACCGAACGAAGGGAGCGCAATACAAACGAGATGCCACCTCTCCTACACCAATTTTGATACAATGACTCCATGAGAAACCACGTGCTCATCTCCGTCCTTCTGCTCACCACCCTGGCCTGCCGCCCAACGCTGACCATCGGTTGGGGGGAAGTCCTCATGCTGGGGATCATCATCGCTGTGCTGCTGGGGCCGTTCATCCTGCGCGTGATCCGCTTTTGGGATGAGTTTCGGCGGCGAAAATGAGCGGCGACTTTACGGCGGCGGCTGAGACGAGGGTGGCGGCAGTTTAACCACCACTTCGGCTTGCAACTGCCCCCCATCCCCCTGCATAAAGCGCCCGAAGACGGCAACCACATCCCCCGGCTTCAGGTCGGAGAGCGTGATCGCCTGACGACGTTCGTCCTGGAAGCGCGTCGACTCGGTAAGCAAGACGGTGCGCGGCCCTTCCGGAGTCCCCAGTTCGAGGGCGCTCTCCGTGATGCGACGGATGCGCCCGACGACGTCGGGGCGACCCGGTGGCAGACCGCCCACCCCACCGCCGGGGCGTCCACCCGTCGGCGGGGCTCCCCTACCGGCGGGCGGGCCGGCCTGATAGTTCAAGCCTTCGCGCGTCCAGCCGTGCTCGCCGACATAGACTCCCAGCGAGAACGCCGCCGCAAGCAACATGCCCAACAACACCACGCCACCCAGGGCGACGAGGGTCACTTTCCAGCGATTTGTAGCCATCGTTCCATCGTCCCTATCTCATTCACGATCTCGATTTGTGCCACCTCCACGCTCACGCCGCGCTCGCCGCGCAGACTCACAGCCTGAAGGCTCAGAGTCTGCGTGCCCGGCTCCAGCGTGGAGGGGATGACCAGGTAGTACCGCTCCCTCACCACGTCCCCCGGTGCGAGGCCGACCTCGCGAACGTACCGCTCCAGCAGCCCCAACCCGACCTCGTGCTGCTCCAACGCCCGATCCCCCAGGCTGACCTCGACGCGCAGCGGGGCGACGCGCTCCACACGCCAGTAGAAGGTGACCTGCACCACCGCGCCGCTCTCGACGGTCCGCGGCGAGATGTCCGCGCCGATCAGACGCATCGAACCGAAGTCCGCATCGAGGGGGATTTCAGGGTGCGGATCGCTCACGACGAGGGAAGGGGGTTCCTCGCTCAGATGGAAGAGGACCAGTGAGCCGCGACGCCCGAAGGAAGCCTCCGGCTGCTCCCCAAGCAGGACGGGTACCTGCCACACGTCCGGGCTGAGCAGGTCGGGAGGGAGGGCGCCCGGCCCGCGCTGACCGCCCAGAGCGCGCATCGTGGCGTAGACCTCGCGCCCGGCCAGGTCTTGCGGCGAGGGGTTCGGGCCGGGGAGAGCCGGCAAGAGCACGTCGGCGCGTGTGCCGTAAATCAACTGCCAGTAGAACGCATCGTAGCCGAAGACGCCGCTGGGGGTGAGGAGCGCGGCGTCCTGAGGCAGGAGGGTCCAGAGGTTGGCATAGAAGTCGTTCACGGCCACGTCCTGGGAGAAGTCGTTGCGCGGCCAGTTGACCGAAAGCGGGACCAGGCTCAGGGTCAGGAGAAGAAGCGGAAATGCTCCGGCGGTGAGAGCGCGCGGGAGGGAGAATCCGCTTCGGGAGACGAGGATGCGTCCGATCAGGCGGAGTCCGAAAAGAAGTTCACTCCACCCGAAGGCCATGAAGATGGCCCACAGGAAGTGCGCCGGGATGAAGAAGACTTCCAGGTCGAAGGCGCGATATTGAATGAAGAACCACACGTGGACGAGGTACATGCCCACCAGAAGGTAGAAATGGCGCGGGCGGCGGAAGAGAAGGGCGAAGAGGCCGAGAATGCCCAGGGCGATGCCGAGGAAACCGAATTGCTGTCGTAGCAGGTAGAGGTAGATGACGATGCGGTCGGGCAGGGCGGTCAGGGGGAAGGCGAACTTGAATTGCGGGAACGCGCCCAGCGTGTAGCGGTAGAGGCCCTCGAGCGTGGTGGGAGCATTGTTCAACATGATGCGGTCGTTGAGCGTACCGGCGCGCAGCGGTAACCAGGCAAACTGTGCCGCGCCGATGGCAAACCCCAGCGCGCCGACCAGGCCGAGGACGAGCAAGGACTTGAGGAGGGTGGGGAGTTTGCTCTCTCTCCTCTCCGCTGCATGGACGGCAGTCCATTCGACGACGGTGAGGAGGG
>RFJH01000049.1 GCA_003694975.1 Anaerolineae bacterium
ATGTTCGCCACCTTCTTCACCGAGACCCCCGTCCGCGATTGGGCCACCGTCAAGACCTGCGATACGGAACGCTTCGGACGCTTCTTCTCCGCCATGCTGGAGAGCGGCGTCTATCTCGCTCCCTCACAATTCGAGGCCGGCTTCATCTCCACAGCGCACGATCAGACCATCATCGAGCAGACGGTCGAAGCGGCCCGCAAGGCCTTCAAAGCCTGTTGATCCCTCGCGGTACACACTCTTATCCCCACAATTACAATTAAGTAGTCGTCCAAAAATAACTTGGCGATTTAGAAATTCCACTTCTCAGAGAAGTTGAACTTCTGGCCGGAATTTATTCTTTGACGATTACCTAGTGGGCAGTCAAGTTTCAATTTGGGGGTACAGGCGTTTCAGGCGTGTCCGGGCATCCTGGGTAGTAAACTGCCAGTCCACGGCCTTTTGAGCCCGACTTCGTTCCTGATACCAGGCCGCCGTCTCTTGTCGGAGGGTCTCCATATTGGGGATACGGCGATTCAAGCACTGTTGGGGCAAAGCAGCCAGTTCGCTCTCGGCAATGTTCAACCAACTCCCGTGCTTGGGCGTGTAATGGATTTCCAGGCGTTCTGCCAGGGCACGGGCCTGCGCAGGCGGGAAACGCTTGTACAGGGAAGCAATGGTGTGAGTGTTCAGGTTGTCGCACACCAGGATCACCTTCTTCTCATGCGGATAGTCGTGTTCCAGCAAGTGTTGAATTTCCTCCGCCCAATCCACCGCGGTACGCCGTTCCCGTACCGCCACCCGTCGCCAGCCTGCCAACGGCTCGGTGAACAGGAACAGGTTGGCTGTGCCCTTGCGTTCGTATTCATAGTCGAACCGTTGCGGCTGCCCGGGTTCGGCAGGCAACGGAAGGCGGGTCTCCGCAATCAACTGTTTGGGTTGTTCATCCATGCAAATCACCGGGGATTGAGCCTCGTAAGGCCGTTGGTACAAGGCCAGAATGTCCTCCATGTGGGCGACAAAGGCCGCATCCTGTTCCGGCGGAATGACGAAATACTCCTTCAAATGCGGCTTGAGATCGTTTTTTTCAACACCTGCCGCACCGTCTCGTGCGAGATAGCCGGCACGATTTCCCGCTCTACGGCCTGGTCGGCCAACAGGCGCAGTGTCCACCGGGCGTGCCCTTTCGGTGGGGCGCTGTACCACAAGGCGATGAGCCGCGCTTCTACTTCGCCATCCACCACCCGCGGCTTATATCTCCGCTTCTTGCGCTCCAGGGCGGCTTCCAGGCCCTCCTCCACGAACCGTTGGCGTATCCTGGCCACGGTGTTCATGTGACAGGAAAATGCTTCCGCGGCTTGTTGGTCCGTCCAACCAGGCCCGTCCGCATCCACCATCAACAGGATATTGGCATGTTTGATCTTGTAGGCAGCAGCTTTGCCCTTGGAGACCAATTCCTTGAGCCACTCCCGCTCTTCTTGGGCCAGACGAACCACGTATCGCTTCTTCATTCAGCACCTCCGGGAAAGTTCCCCCGAAGGGGAATCCACTATCCAACATCTGACAAGCCACTAGATGCCCTGCGTTTAAGACTGCGGGAGGCACGAATACAGTACTGCTCTTCATAGTAATCGGAACCTGGGTCGTGGTAAGGTTGCTGGGTCTTGAGCATGAAGTACACGATTCTGGCAAGTTTATGAGCTGTAGCTGTCACGGCTTTCGGGCCGCCATGTCTCACGCGGATACGCCAGTAAAAAGCACCCAGAGCACAATCACTGCGAGCCAGGCTTTGGGTCGCCATTCTGAAAACTGTGTTCGCCCGGTTCTTGGATGGTTGAGTGCCTCGCTGTTTGATCTTTCCACATTCGGAGGCACTTCCCTTTCCCACTTCCTGACAACTTTTGCGTGCACCCCCTGTCTTTTTTGATGACTTCCTTCGCTGGTAGGGTATAATCCTTTCCGTTTGGGAAGGTCTTTCTTTAAACTTTGCTATGACGAAGGAGATGCTGTTCGATGGGGCTCAGTCAATTGGCACGTTCTATCGCTGCCTCGCCGACCCTGGCACTCAACGAGGAAGCGCGCTTGCTGCGTGAGAAGGGAGAGCCGGTCATTCATCTGGGGATCGGCGAGCCCAAAAATCCCACTCCGATCAACGCCATCCTGAGTTCGGCGGCCAGACTCAAGCGCGGCGAGGTGAAGTATACGCCGGTGGACGGCCTGCCCTCGCTCAAGAAGGCCATCATCCGCTATACCGAAGAACATTACGACCGCCTCGTGGCGCCGGAGAATGTGATTGTCTCTTCGGGGGCGAAACAGGCGCTGTTCAATTTCTTCTTCACCATCTTGAATCCACAAGACGAGGTCATCCTCCTGGCGCCCTATTGGGTGAGTTATCCGGAAATCGTCAAAATGTGTTATGGCGTGCCGGTGGTGGTCACGCCGGAGGACGGCACCTTTGTCCCGCGCTTTGAGGAGATCGAGGAAGCCGTGACCTCGTACACGCGGGCGATCATCGTCAACAGTCCGAACAACCCTTCGGGCGTGATCTATCCACCAGAGTTGATCGCCGATCTGGTGGATTTCTGTGAGCGCAAGGGGATTTATCTCGTCATGGACGATATTTATCACAAACTGGTCTTTGACGGGAAGACGGCGCCGCCGGCCTACCAATTTACGAAGAAGGACATCGAGAACACACACATCATTGTGATCAACGGCGTGGCGAAACTCTATGGCATGACCGGCTTTCGCATCGGGTGGACGATTGCACCGCGTGCCATTGTGGAGGTGATGACCAACGTCCAGGCGCAGACGACCTCCTGCCCCCCGGCGCTCGAACAGGCCGCCGCCGAAGGCGCCTTGAACGGCATGCAGTCGATTGTCGAATCGCTGCGCCTGACCATCGAAAACAATCGCAACGTGATCGTGCACGAACTGGACGCCTTTACCGATGTGCGTTATGTGCGTCCGCAGGGCACGTTCTACTGCCTTCCCGATTTCCGTGCCTATACCAACGACTCGATGGAACTGGCGAAGTTCCTGCTCCGAAAGGCCCTCGTGGTCACGGTGCCCGGGAAGGCCTTCGGCATGGAAGGTCATCTGCGCTTGAGTTATGCCGGATCGGTGAAGGATGTGACGGAAGGCCTGGCGCGCATCCGCTGGGCCCTTGACCCGAACGCGCCGAACGAAATCTTCATCGGCGACCGCAAACTGGTGCGAGACTGGCTCTAACGGAGTGCGTTTTCCCATGATCAACAACATTCTGGATATCAAGACCCCTGCCCAATCTCAGGCCTCGGCCCTGAAAAGCGATTTTGACCTGAGCGCCCTGGGGCTGGTGAACCTGAATCGCGTCTATTGGAATCTTCCTCCCGAAGCGTTGTACGAGGAGGCCATCTTCCGCCGGGAAGGACATGTATCCCACCTTGGCCCTCTGGTGGTGAATACGGGGGAGCACACCGCCCGCTCGGCGAACGACAAGTTCATCGTCCGCGAGGCGACGACAGAAGGGCATATCTGGTGGGGGGAGTACAATCGTCCCTTCAGCCAGCAAAAGTTCGATGAGTTGTTTGGGCGCCTGCAAGGATTTTTACAAGGGCGGGACCTCTTCGTGCAGGATTGTTACGCCGGCGCGGCGGAGAACTTCCGCCTGGCCGTGCGGGTGGTCACGGAGTACGCCTGGCACAGTCTCTTCGCCCGCAACATGTTCATCCCGCCCCAATCCCGCGAGGAGTATCAGCGTTTCGTGCCCGATTTCACCGTCATTGCCGTCCCCTCCTTCAATGCGCTGCCCCAGATTGACGGCACGCGTTCGGAGACTTTCATCGTTTTGAACTTTGCCCAACGCCTGGCAATCATCGGCAATACGGCCTACGCGGGCGAGATCAAGAAATCGGTCTTCACCGTGTTGAATTACCTCCTGCCGTTGGAGGGGGTGATGTCCATGCACTGCTCGGCGAACGTGAACCCCGACGACCCGGACGATGTGGCGCTCTTCTTCGGTCTCTCCGGCACGGGCAAGACGACTCTCTCCGCCGACCCCTCGCGTCGCCTGATCGGGGACGATGAGCACGGCTGGAGCGATGAGGGCGTGTTCAACTACGAGAACGGCTGTTATGCCAAAGTGATCCGACTCTCCCCCTCGGCGGAACCGCAGATTTACGCCGCCACGCGCCGCTTCGGGACGATTCTGGAGAACGTGGTCTACGACCCCGTGACCCGCTTCGTGGACCTGGACGATGACCGTTTCACCGAAAACACGCGCGCTTCCTACCCCCTGGCCTACATCGAGAACGCCGTGCCCGAGAAGCGTGCCGGTCACCCGAAGAACATCGTGTTGCTGACGTGTGATGCTTCGGGCGTCATGCCGCCCATCGCCCGTCTGACGACCGAGCAGACCATGTATCAGTTCATCTCTGGCTACACATCGAAGATCGCGGGCACCGAGGTGGGATTGGGGCTGGAACCGGAGATCACCTTCAGTGCCTGTTTTGGAGCGCCGTTCATGGTGCACCATCCGGCCTACTACGCCGAGTTGTTGCGGCGCAAGATCGAGCGCTACGGCGTGAGGTGCTGGCTGGTCAATACCGGTTGGGTGGGCGGCCCGTTTGGTATTGGAAAGCGCATCAGCATTCGGTACACGCGCGCCATGCTGGCCGCGGCCCTGCGTGGGGACCTGAATGACGTGGAGTACACCACCGACCCCATCTTCGGCTTCGCCGTGCCAAAGACTTGCCCAGGGGTGCCGGATGACGTGCTCGA
>RFJH01000313.1 GCA_003694975.1 Anaerolineae bacterium
GCCGGGTTCGCGCCTGCGGGCGGGGCCGTTGTAGGCGTGGCCTGTTGGCCGCCGCAGGAGGCCAGGAAGAGGAGCAGAATGACGGTGACGCCAAGAATACGCATGAGACGAGAGAGGGTCATTTTTTCTCCTACCATGTACTGAAGACTTACGGCGTGGGAAGGTCTGTCTGGGCCTCGTTGTTCGTCGGGTTGCTGTCGCCGGGGCCTTCCACGGTGAACGTGCATTTCACATGGTACTTATACTGATTGCAGTCCAGGTTGATGGGCACTTTGACGGTGGCGTCGCCGTTGGCCGGAACCTGAGCGGTGAGGATTTTGGTCGTTGCTTGGTCATCTACCCCCATGCTTTCGCCACCCCAGGAAACCCCCTGGGCTTCGCACGAAACGGTGATATCCCCTTTGAAGGGAAAAGTGCGATTATTGTGCAGGCCAAGCACCAGGGCAGAGACCATGGGCAGACTGTCTGCACGAATGCCGGTCAAGGCCAGGTCGATGTCAAAGGCTCCGACGCATTCGCTGTCCGGCAAACAGCCCGGTGGCAGAGTCGGTGTGCCGCCGGGGAGAACGCCTGGAGGTGGCGGAGACGGCGGCGCGCCGCTGCCCCCGCCCGAGGGAGGTGCACCGCCGACGGCGATGGTCAGCGAGCGTTCTTCCATCCGCTCTCCCGTGTCCACTTGCAGGAAAAAGGGCTGGGTTTCGGGTGGGCAGACCTGCTTGCTGCCCGAGTCGCCCACCGGTTCGCCGTTGAGCAGGGTGGCGAAGTGCGGCCCGCTGACCTGCCATTGCAGGGTGGCGCATTCGCCGGGGTTGATTTGGGTGCGGTCGGCGGTGAAGGTGATTTGCAGGTCTCCTTCGGAGGGTTGACCACCTGGAGGCGGCTCCGGAGGGCTACCACCCTGCGGCGGCCGGCTACCTGCCGGGCCTTCGTCGGGAGGCGACGCCGAGACGCCGGGCAGGCTGCACGCTGCCAGAAGCAGGGCGAGGGCGCTGACCAGCGCGACGAGGACGAGAACCTTGCGTTTCATCATGTACCTCCTATGTGGTGAGTTGAGTATTTGGGGATCAATGCCCCGTGAGATACCGATCCAAAAATTGTCGTAGGGTCTGCATTTGGCCTCCTTCGAGGGGGAAGACGTGCCCGGCCCCCTGCACTTCGACATAAGTCACCGGCACGCCGGCCTGTTGCAGCGCGGCCTGCATGTCGCGGGCGTTGACGACGGGCACCACATCGTCCGCTGCGCCGTGGAAGAGCAGGACGGGCGGCGCGCCGGAGGAGACGTAGGTGATCGGCGAGGCGCGGTCGCAGGGCGCGGGGTCTTCGCAGGCCGAGCCGACGAAGGCGACCACCGCCTCGCGCCCTTCGGGGGTGGACACGATTTTCTTGAGGTCCATCGGCCCGGAGTGGGAGACCACGGCCTGCACCTGCAAGTTGCTCCCCGCGCCGCAGGAGGGCTGCCAGGGCAAGGGCGGTGCGGTCGAGGCGCCGGCCATCCCGGCCAGCGCGGCCAGATGTCCGCCCGCCGAACTGCCGGCCACGGCCAGGTGTTGGGCGTCCAGGTGATACTCCGCGGCGTGCTGCCGCACCCAGGCGATGGCGCATTGCACATCGGCGATGGCTGCCGGGAAAGGATGCTCAGGGGCCAGACGGTAGTCTATGGACACCACCGCGTAGCCCCAGGGGAGCAAATAGGAAGCCCAGTGCTGCCCTTCCCATTTGTTAAAACTGGTGAAGCCGCCGCCGTGGATGTAGAGCACGACCGGCACGTTCTCTTCACCGGCGGGGTGATAGACGTTGAGTGTGAGGGTCTCGCCTTCGACGGTGAGATAGGGCACGTTGGCGGCGGTGGGCGGCGTGGACGGGCCGGGCAGAACCCCGATGGCCGGAATCTCATCCTGAGGAGGGATCTCTCCTTCGGGAGGTGTCTCGCCTACCGGCGGCGGCGCTTCGCCTTCGCCTTGCGGTGGCGGCCCCTCAACCGGTTCGCCGCCGACCTGTATATCCACCTGACGTTCTTCCATGTGGTCGCCCATATCCACGCGCAGGAAATAGGGACGGCTCTCTCCGGGGCAGACCTGCTGGCTGCCTTGCGCTTCCACCTGCTCATCTTCCAGGAAGACGGCAAAGCCACCGCTGACCTGCCATTGCAGGGTGGCGCACTCGCCGGGAGCGATTTGCGCCCGGTCGGCGGTGAAGGTGATCTGGAGTTCGCCGGGACTGCCCGATGGCGGCGGGCCGGCTGGTTGTGTGAGGGCCGGGTTCGCGCCTGCGGGCGGGGCCGTTGTAGGCGTGGCCTGTTGGCCGCCGCAGGAGGTCAGGAAGAGGGACAGAATGACGGTGATGCCGAGAATGCGCATGAGACGAGAGGGAGACATTTTTTCTTCTCACGGAAAGGTTGGGGGATGGCTATCTCTCTTTCTCCTCGCAGCCGAGTTGGAGACCACCCTGCTCCTCAATGAACGTCATCAGGGCGCTTAAATCACGAAAGGCAGCGCTCTGCCCGCTTTCTATGTGTTCCACGCGTCCGTACCAGTGCCGGGGTCCCCCGAGTGGGGCGGAGGCTTCCGGTGCTTCGACCCACCAGATGCGCACGATGAAAGTCATATGAGGGGCGCGGTTCATGAGGATGGCGTCCTTGGGGTACAGGGTGTGAGTGGGTCGGGAGGGGCCAGGGTCTGGCTTTGGAAACCCTGGCCCCGGCTCCTACTTGAAGTCTTGTACACCCCGGCTGTTGATGGTGTCGGGGTCTTCAATTCCGTCGGGGCGGATTTCGCAATGTACGCTGTACTGATAC
>RFJH01000050.1 GCA_003694975.1 Anaerolineae bacterium
CCGCTGGATGCAAACCGGGACGTTGCTCCTCCTGGTGGGGCTGGCCACCGGTCGGCAATTCCTCTGGGCGAACGACTTCCGCCGTGATTGGAAGGTGCAGAAGAACCTCTTCTGGCAGATGACGTGGCGCGCGCCCGGTCTGGAACCGCATACTGTCGTCTTGCTGAACGAGGGCGGGGTGCATTTCTATTCCGACAACTCCCTGAGCGCGGCGTTGAACTGGGTCTACGCGCCCGACTTGCGCGATGAAGGGGACATTCCCTATGTGCTTTTCTACCCGACCGAACGCCTCGGCGGTTCGTTGCCCGGACTTGAGGCCGGTCTGCCCGTCCGATACGATTTCCTGGCCGGAACATTTACCGGCTCGACCTCCCAGGTGGTCACTTTCTACTATCAGCCGCCGAAGTGCCTGCGCTTACTCGACCCGGAGATTGATGCCGAAAACCGCCTCATCCCAGAAGCAACCTTGATGCGCGACGCGGCGCGTCTCTCCTCTTCGACATGGATCCTGGCCGAGGAAACGGCGCGCATGCCCGAGGTCTACGCGCCCGAACCGGAACCCACCTGGTGTTATTACTTCGAGAAGGCGGAGTTGGCGCGTCAGGAAGAGAATTGGGCGCGGGTTGTCGCATTGGGGAAGAAAGCATTTGCCCTCGGCGATTATCCCAATGATCCGGTGGAGCGATTCGTCTTCATCGAAGGGTATGCGCATGAGGGCGATTGGGAGCGCGCCCGTCAACTCTCGCTGGAGGCCTATCGGATTTCCCCCTCGTACGTTAGCCCGTTATTGTGCCGCCTGTGGACGCGCATCGAGGCCGAAACTTCCGATGATACCGCGCGGCGGGCTGTGTTGGAGGAGTTGTTTGCGAAATTTAACTGTTATCCATGAAAGATAGTGATTTCTGCCACTATTTTGGTTAAAGGCTTTTATGCTAGAATAGGCGTCAAGTAGTACAGAAAGGAGGTGGTAGTCAGAACAATAGAGCGTTGATCGCAGTGAAAAGTTCAACCCATTCTAACTTTGCAAGGAGGAGTATCCTATGCGTAAGACATTTCTGACTGTCGCCTTACTGATTGCCTCGCTGGCGTTGGTTCTGGCTGCTTGTGGCCCGAAACCTACTCAGGCGCCGGCGGGGAAGACTGGCCCTGCTGCTACGGAGGCACCTGAGGCTACGGAAGCGCCGATGGCAACCGAGGCGCCTGAGGCGGGAGCCCCCGAGGCTGCCGGTTTCCAGATTCCTGAGATCGAGGAGGGCAAATTCAACGTCGCCATGGTCCTGATCGGCCCGCATGACGATGGCGGGTGGTCTCAGGCGCATTATGAAGGTCTGCTCTACGTGGAACAGAATGTGCCCGGTGTGCATGTGGCCTACATCGAAAATGTTCCTGAAGGCGCCGACTCCGAGCAGGTCTTCCGCAGCCTTTCTCGTAAAGGCTTTGACCTGATCTTCGGCACCTCCTTCGGCTACATGGATGCCATGGAGACGGTGGCCGACGAGTTCCCGGATATCACCTATATCCACATCAGCGGCTACAAGTCCAATCAGCAGAATTTCGGCAACCTCTTCGGCGCGATGGAGGATATGAAGTATCTGGCGGGCATGATCGCCGGTGCGCGCGCGAAGATGGACGGCAACCCCAAACTGGGTTACATGGCCACCTTCCCCATCCCGGAGGAGATTCGCCTGGGGAATGCCATTGCGTTGGGCATGAAGAAGACGTGCCCGGAGTGCACGATGGACGTGCGCTGGATCAACACGTGGCACGACCCCGTGGTGGAGCGTGAGGCGGCTGCTTCCCTGTTCGATGCCGGCGCCCAGGTGGTCTTCACGGGTGCGGATACGCCGACGGTGGCTGATGTTGCTCAGGAGAAGGGCAAATGGGGCATCACCTATGACTGGGTCGGCTCTTGCAAGGTGGATGCCTGCCTGACAGCGCCTTATTGGAATTGGGGCCCTGTCTATGCTCAAATCACGCAAGGCGTGATGGACGGCACCTACGAGGTTGGCTGGCACTACTTCGATGCCGATAGCGGCGGCCTGGGTCTGTATGGCTTCATGGAGGGACAGGAACTGACGAAAGGCATGCAAGACCTGCCGCCTGAGGTGATTCAGATGGTGCGTGACACGCTGGACAAGATGCTGGCAGGCGAGTTCACGCGCTTTGATGTTTTTGCCGGCCCGATTATGGATAACCAGGGGAACGTGGTGGTGCCGGAGGGCGAGAAGATGCAACAATCTGACCTGGATCAGTTCCCGCCTGGTGCGCCCGGCCTGGAGTGCCAGTACTGCATGTACTGGTGGGCCGATGGCATCACAGCCGAGTTGCCCAGCCTGGGCCAGTAGCGGTGATGTGCTTTTGGGGGCCAGAACGGGATCGTTCTGGCCCCCTTTTCGCAATCTCGTCTTGCGAGAGGAGTGACCCGTGGACGCTTCACAATCATCCGCCGCCTCGCCTCGTATATCTGCTGAGCCGCCGCTTGTCGTGGAGATGCGCGGCATTGTCAAACGATTCCCCGGCGTCCTGGCAAACGACCACGTAGATTTCGAACTGCGGCGCGGCGAGATCCATGCTCTGTTGGGGGAGAACGGAGCCGGTAAGAGCACTTTGATGAACATCCTCTCCGGTCTCTATCGGCCTGATGCCGGGACGATTCGTGTCAAAGGGCAAGCGGTTTCTTTCTCCTCGCCGCGCGACGCGATTCGAGCCGGTATCGGCATGGTGCATCAGCATTTCATGCTTGTCCCCTCGCAGACGGTGACGGAAAATATCCTCTTGGGGTTGGACGAACCTCGCTTCCGCCTGCGGCTTTCTGAATATGATCGCGTGGTCGCTGATTTGAGTGAGCGCTTTGGCTTGAAGGTGGATCCACGCGCCAAGGTGTGGCAACTCTCGGTAGGTGAGCAGCAACGGGTTGAAATTCTGAAAATGCTTTATCGGGGGGCTGATATCCTGATCATGGATGAGCCGACTGCTGTCCTGGCTCCTCAAGAGATCGAAGAATTATTTCGCACCCTGCGCTCAATGATCCGCGAGGGGAAATCTGTCATTTTCATCAGTCATAAATTACAAGAGGTGATGGAGATCGCCGACCGCATCACCGTGCTACGGCGCGGGCGCGTTACTGCCGCCGGCCTGAATGCGAAGCAGACGACGCGCCAGGAACTGGCGCGCATGATGGTCGGGCGCGAGGTGATTTTCCGGCTGGATAAAAAACCCCGGGAAGCGGGTGAGGTCGTCTTGCAGGTTGAAGACCTATACGCTGAGAACGATAAAGGATTGCCTGCACTACGTGGTGTTTCGTTAATTGTGCGCAGCGGTGAAATCGTCGGCCTGGCGGGGGTGGCAGGGAACGGCCAGCGGGAGTTGGCGCAGGTCATCACCGGTTTGCGGAAGTGCACTGCGGGCCGGGTGTTGTTGCACGGCGAGGTGGTCAGTAACCGTTCGCCGCGTTTCAGCATTCAGCGCGGTATGGCGCATATCCCTGAGGACCGGGCGGCGGTTGGCACAGCACCCAATTTGAGCGTTACCGATAATGTGATCATGAAACGGTACCGTCAGCCGCCGATTGCCCGTCGGGGGATGTTGGATATGGCGGAGGCGACCCGTTTTGCCGAGCGTCTCAAAGAGGCGTATGAGATCATGGTGCCCAGCGTAGAAACCCCTGTGCGCTTGCTCTCCGGTGGTAACTTGCAGCGCGTTATTCTGGCGCGGGAGATCTCCGGTCGCCCTGCCATGTTGGTTGCCGTCCAACCGACACGCGGTCTGGACGTAGGGGCTATTGAAGGCATTCAACGCTTGTTGCTTGAGCAACGTCAGGCAGGCGCGGCGGTTTTGCTCATTTCCGAGGAGTTGGAAGAACTTCTGTCGCTTAGCGATCGTCTTTATGTGATCTATGAGGGGCGCATTATGGGGGAGGTGCGCATTCCCGACAAAGGCGCCTCTGAGGACCTGGTTGAGAAAATCGGGCTGATGATGACCGGGACCCCCCTGGAGCAAATTGAAGGAAAAGGAGCCACGCGAGAATGAGCGAGTTCACTCCTGCCAAGAAAACACGGAAACGCTTTCCCTTTCGCCTGCGCCTGGAGCCGCGCCTGGAGGAACCGCCGCGCTGGTATCCGGCGCTCGTCTCTTTCCTCGCTATCGTGGTCGCTTTGGTGTTTGGGGGAGGACTCATTGCGCTGGCCGGAGGAGACCCTATCCGCTCTTATATCCACATTGCCAAAGCCTCTTTTGGTAGCCTGGGCGTGCTCTCGGATACGATTGTCAAGGCGACACCGATTTTGTTGACCAGTTTGGCCTGTGCTGTTGCCTTTCGTATGAAGTTGTGGAATATTGGCGCGGAAGGGCAGTTCATCATGGGGGCTTTTGGGGCCAGTGCAGTGGTGTTGATCCCCCTCCTTCCTCCAGAGACGCCACGCTGGATCTTTCTCCCTGTCATGGCTCTGGCAGGAATCTTGTTAGGCGCCTTATGGGGGTGGATTCCGGGCTTCTTGAAAGCGTATTTTGGCGTCAACGAGATCATCAGTACGCTGATGTTGAATTACATCGCCGTCTCGTGGGTCAACTTCTTCATCTTTGCCGTGTGGACGGAAGGTGGGTTTCAGATGAGCCCCAAGTTCCCTAAGACGGCCTGGCTTCCGCGCCTGGCCGATTACGCCAAAGCCGTTCCCGCTTTTCGCGGTTTGACCACGCATCTGGGGCTTTTGATCGGTCTGGTTATGGCGGTGCTACTGTGGTTTGTGGTGAATCGTAGCCGTTGGGGATATGAGATCCGCCTCATTGGAGATAACCCTCGCGCGGCGCGCTATGCCGGGATCAACATCCGGCGCAACATTGTTCTGGTGATGATGCTCTCCGGCGCGCTGGCAGGATTGGGTGGTATGTCCGAGGTCTCTGGGGTGGTGCACCGCTTGCAAACCTCGCCTATCGCGGCGGGCTATGGCTTTACCGGTATCATCGTTGCATGGCTTGCGAAATTGAATCCGCTGGTGATCATCCTGGTCTCTATTTTGTTCGGGGCGCTACTCCTGGCAGGGCGGGAGATTCAGCCTTCGGGTATCCCCAAGATGATCCAGGGCATCATCCTGGTCTGCCTGATTGCCAGTGATTTCCTGTTGCAATATCGCATTCGCATCGTGCGCGTGGACGAGGAGAACTGACCATGGAGGCACTCATCATCATCTTGCAGGCTGGCGTTGGCACAGGGACGGTGTTGCTCTTTGCCACGTTGGGGGAGGTCTTCGCCGAGCGCTCTGGTGTGCTTAACCTGGGTGTGGAAGGCATGATGCTTATCGGGGCTATGAGCGCGTACAGTGTGGCCCTTTCCACCGGTGATCCCTGGCTGGGGGTGCTGGTGGCCATGCTTTTCGCCGGGGCAATCAGCCAGATTCATGCGTTCATCTCGATCACCCTTCTGGCCGATCAGGTGGTCAGTGGTCTGGCGTTGACTTTCCTCGGAACAGGCATCAGCCTTGTCTTGGGCGAAGGGTTGAGCAAGGCCGGGGCGGTTTCTCTGCTGCCCACCCTCTCCGTGCCGTTGCTCTCGAAGATCCCTTTGATCGGCCCGATCTTCTTTACCAATCAGAGCGTCATGGTCTATATCGGCTACTTGCTGACGCCCCTCGCCTGGTACTATATCAATTACACACGCCCGGGCTTGCATCTGCGCGCGGTGGGTGAGTACCCCGCTGCTGCTGATGCTTTGGGCATCAACGTCTATCGTCTGCGTTACCTGTACGTTCTGGTGGGGGGGATGCTGGCCGGTCTGGCCGGGGCAACCATCAGTCTGGCCGTTTCGCCGGGTTGGTTTAGCGAATTGACGACCGCCGGTCAGGGGTGGATCGCTGTTGGCCTGGTCATCTTTGCCCAATGGGACCCCTTGCGGGCAGCGGCCGGCTCCTATGCGTTCGGTGCTTTGCGACGCCTGATTCTGGATATCCAGGGGCCGACCCAGTTATTTGGATTTCCCAACCCCTTCTATTACAATCCCTATTGGGGCTTCTTCTTGCAGATGTTGCCCTATGCCTTCACCATTATTGTCCTGGTGATTGGCTCGCGTGAGGCCGTCCGCAAGCGCATCGGTGCACCGGCGGCGCTGGGGACGCCTTATGTGCGTGGTGAGCGCGGCGTTTGAGGTGGTTCGATGCCTCTCTGGCAGACCTATCTTCGACCACATAGCGTGGACGAGGCGCTCCGCGCGCTGACCTCGGTCCCCGGCCCGGCCATTCCCATTGCGGGCGGAACGGACCTCCTCCTGGATCTACGACAGGGCCGCCACAGACCGGTACACACGTTGGTGGACGTCACTGCCATCCCGGAGATGACCGCGTTGGAGATTCGCCGGGAGCGGTTGTATGTCGGGGCAGCCGTCCCTCTCCGTCGCGTCGCGACCTCATCACTTGTCCGCGAGCATGCCCGGGCGCTGGCGGAGGCCTGTGACTTAATCGGAGGACCCCAGGTGCGCAACGTGGCGACCCTGGGTGGCAATGTGGCGCACGCGCTTCCCGCCGCGGATGGTACCATCGCCCTGATGGCGCTGGATGCCCAGGCGGAGATCGCCACATTGCAGGGTCGTCGTCTCTCGCCGCTGGGGGAACTGTTTCGCGGGCCGGGACAGTCGGTGCTGCAAGAGGGGGAGTTGATTCTGGGCTTCTATCTTCC
>RFJH01000314.1 GCA_003694975.1 Anaerolineae bacterium
ACCCGGATACCCCAACCGTGTAGGAGCGTATCATGGCAGCCTTACTTACCGCGAAACAAGTCACCAAACGCTTTGGCGGTCTGGTAGCGGTCAATTCGTTTGACTTTTCCCTCAAAGAGGGTGCCATTGAAAGCATCATCGGCCCCAACGGCGCAGGGAAGACCACCTTCTTCAACTGCGTCACCGGTTTCTACAAGCCGGACGAGGGCGAAATCATCTTCAACGGCCACTATATCCAGGGGCTTTCGCCGGACCGCATCACTCGCTATGGCATCGCCCGCACGTACCAGAACATTCGCCTCTTCGCCAACATGACCGCCATCGAGAACATCCTGGTCGGCATGCACCCTCACCTGAAAAGTCTGTGGGTTGAAGCGCTCTTCAAGACTCCTCGCTTCCTGCGCGAGGAAGCCGAGGCGCTCGAAGAAGCCAATCGCCTGTTGCGCTTTGTCGGCCTGGCCGGACGAGGCGACCAACTGGCCCGCAACCTGCCCTACGGTGAACAACGCCGCCTCGAAATCGCCCGTGCTCTGGCCAGCAAGCCGAAACTCCTCCTGCTCGATGAGCCAACTGCCGGTATGAACCCCCACGAATCCGCCGAGATGATCCGCTTCATCCGTAACCTGCGCGACGAACTGGGCATCACCATCCTGCTCATTGAGCACGACATGAAAGTGGTGATGAACATCAGCGAGCGAATCACCGTGATGGACTTCGGGCAGAAAATCGCCGAGGGCACACCGAAAGAGATCCAGCGCAACCCGCGCGTCATCGAGGCCTATCTGGGACGCGGCGCTGCATCCGGTTTGAAACTCGAGGCCGCCCAGGCTTAGGAGAACGCATATGGCAATGCTTGAAGTCAAAAACATCCACACGTACTACGGCAACATCCATGCCCTGAAAGGCATCTCTCTGGAAGTGGAGAAAGGGGAAATCGTCACCCTGATCGGCGCCAACGGCGCCGGTAAGACCACCACCCTGCGCACCATCAGCGGCCTGCTCAAGCCGCGTCAGGGCACTGTCCTCCTCGAGGGCGAGGACATCACCAAATACCCCGCCCATGAGTTGGTCTATAGGGGCATGGCCATGGTGCCGGAAGGACGCGGCATCTTCGCCAAGTTGACCGTCAACGAGAACCTGGATATGGGCGCCTACAGCCGCACCGACAAAGCAGGCATCGAAGAAGACCGTGAGCGCGTCTTCCAACTCTTCCCCCGCCTGAAAGAGCGTCGTAACCAGGTCGCCGGGACGCTCTCCGGCGGTGAGCAGCAGATGCTCGCCACCGCTCGCGCCCTGATGGCCCGCCCTCGCATCCTCCTCCTGGATGAACCCTCCATGGGACTGGCTCCCGTTCTAGTAGAAAGCGTCTTCGATACCATCCAGCAGATCAACAAAGAAGGCACCACCATTCTCCTCGTGGAGCAGAACGCCACCATGGCCCTCTCCATCGCCCACCGCGGCTACGTTTTGCAGACCGGCGAAATCGTCCTGGCGGATACCGCCGAGAACCTGAAGCAAAACGAGATGGTGCAGAAAGCCTACCTGGGCATGGAATAGACCGATCCCAACCCAGCCCGTCCTCTCACGAAGCCCGTTTTCATGTTGGAAACGGGCTTTCTTTCTCACTCACACCCGCCGCGCGCCAGAGAACTCTACAAACATACTTTTCTCTCACAAGAGGGGCAACCTCATGCTACAATTGGGGACATTCCATCCCCTTACCACAAAGGCCTATGCTCATCCACTCCGCATCCCAACTCCTGACCCTCGCCGGCGGCCCGCAGCGCGGACACGACCTTGGTCGCCTGGGCATCATTGAAAACGGCGCCGTCCTGATCCGCGGCGAGAAAATCATCGCCGTTGGAACGACCGACGAACTGCGGGCGCGCTACCCCAAGGAACCTCTCCTTGACGCTTCCGGCTGCGTCGTCATGCCCGGCTTCGTGGACCCGCACACCCATGTCATCTGGGCCGGTGACCGCGCGGCCGAATTCGAGATGCGCCTGGAGGGAAAACACTACCTTGAAATCCTGGCGGCAGGCGGCGGCATCCTCTCCACCGTTCGCGCCACGCGTACCGCCCCCATCGAATCCCTCATCGCCCAGACGCGCCCTCGTCTCCTGCGCATGTTCGCCCATGGCACCACCACTGCCGAGGTGAAGACCGGCTACGGCCTGCAAACGGCCACCGAACTGCGTCTCCTGAAGGCCCTACTGCTCCTCGATGAGGAAGGACCGCTCGAACTCGTCCCCACCTTCCTCGGCGCCCACGCCATCCCTCCTGAATTTCGGGACGACCCCAACGGTTACACCGACCTCCTCTGCGAGACCATGCTGCCCATCCTGCGTCAGTGGTGGGAGACACACGCCCCGGGACGCCCTCTCCCCTTCGTGGACGTCTTTTGCGAAAAGGACGCCTTCGACCTGGAACAATCACGCCGCATCCTGACCCGTGCCCGGGACCTCGGCTTCCCGCTCAAAATCCACGCCGACGAGTTCGAGAACCTGGGCGGCGTCTCCCTGGCGGTGGAACTGGACGCCGCCTCCGCCGATCACCTCGTCAAGACCTCCGATGCCGACATCGCCGCCCTGGGCCGTTCGGAGACCGTCGCCGTCTCGTTGCCCTGCACGCCCTTCGGTCTGGCCGAATGCGAATACACCCCGGCGCAGAAAATTCTCGATGCGGGCGGCATCCTCGCCCTGGCCACCGACTGCAATCCGGGCACTGCATGGAACGAATCCATGCAATTCGTCCTCGCACTGGCCTGCCGCACGATGAAACTGACCCCGGCTCAGGCCATCGCCGCCGCGACCATCAATGCCGCCCACGCCATCCGCCGCGCCGACCGCATCGGTTCCATCGAGGCCGGAAAACAGGCCGATTTGCTCATCCTCTCTGTATCCGATTACCGCCATCTGGGATACCGCTTCGGCACCAACCTGGTGCGACAGGTGATCAAGCGCGGGCGCGTCTATTCTGTTGAGATGGGATACTATCGCACGGCCTGAGCCTCCCCCAAAAAGCCCTCGTCATCTACTCCCTGGAGTTCCTTCTGGAGGAAGAAACCATGCCACAGACAAGACATCGCGCCGTAATGACCTGGCTCTTTCTCTTCGCCTTCGTCGTCGCCTTCCTTGTCGTCTTCGGCGGATACGTCCGCCTGACCCGCTCCGGTCTCTCCATCGTGGAGTGGAATCCCATCAGCGGTGTCATCCCACCGATCGGCGAGACGGCGTGGCAGGAGGAGTTCGCCAAATATCAGCAAACCCCTGAGTTCCGGCACGTCAACTCCTGGATGACGCTGGAAGACTACAAAAGGATTTTCTACATCGAATGGCTCCACCGCCTGATCGCCCGCCTCGCCGGGCTGCTCTACGCCCTCCCGGCCTTCTACTTCCTGGCGCGCAAGGTCATCCCCTGGAAGGAATTCGGCATGTATTTCATCATGGGGGTCCTCTTCGTTGCCCAGGCCTTCATGGGGTGGTTCATGGTCGCCAGCGGCCTGATAGACCGCCCGGCCGTGAGCCACTTCCGATTGACCCTTCACCTGCTCTTTGCCCTGACCCTGCTCGCCCTGGCCTTGTGGACGGCGTTCGGCCACCGCTACGGCTTCCATCCCAGGGAGCGACGGGCGCCCTGGTCGCCGCTCTCGAAACTGGCCGCTTTCGCAATGGCCGTCCTGGTGGTGCAGATTTCCTACGGCGGCCTAGTGGCTGGGCTGAAAGCCGGTCATGTCTCCAACACCTGGCCGCTGATGTTCGGCCAATGGGTGCCGAGGGGCATTTTCGGCACCGAGGGCTTCCGATGGGGCAACCTGATCGAAGCACCCCAGACGGTGGTCTTCATCCATCGTTGGTTCGCCTTCGCCGGGTTGATCGTCGTCCCCTGGCTTTACCTGCGTGCGCGGCGGGCGGGATACCCGCCCGAAATACAGCACGGCCTGGGATGGCTGATCCTCGCCGTGGCCGCCCAAATCGGGCTTGGCGTCCTGGTGGTGCTCTCCAACGTCCACATCCCCATCGCCTCCCTCCATCAAGCCGGCGCGCTGGCCCTCTTCTGGCTGGCGGTCTTCTTCCTCCATCGCCTGCGAGCGCGCGACGCCGAAAGGGCAGCATGATGCCCACGATTGAACAAGCCCGTCGCTGGTACGAAACTGCCGAACCGGCCCACGATTTCGAGCACGTCCTGCGCGTCTACCGCATGGCCGAGCGCCTGGCCCGCGCCGAGGGGGCCGATCTGGAGATCGTCCGCGCTGCGGCCTTGTTGCACGATGCCCGGGGTGCGGAATCCGGCTCCGGGTCGGCGCGCGAGGCGCACCATCTCGTTTCGGCGGAGTTCGCCGCGGAGGTGCTGGAGGCCGAAGGGTGGTCGCGCGCGCGGGTCCAGGCCGTCCAGCACTGCATCCGCGCCCATCGTTTCCGCGATGATTCCGAAGAACCGCGCACGCTGGAGGCAAAGGTCTTGTTCGATGCCGATAAGTTGGACGCCCTGGGCGCGATCGGCGCGGCGCGCGCCATCGCCTACGCCTCGCAGAACGGGCAGCCCTGGTACACGCCGCCCTCGGAACGCTTCCTGCAAACGGGCCAGAAGGAGCCGGACGAGCCGCATAGCGCCTATCACGAGTATCTCTTCAAACTGCGCCATCTGCGCGAGCGCCTGTTCACGAAGACGGCACAGGCCATCGCCGAAGAGCGCCTGCGCTATCTGAGCGACTTCTTCGAGCGCCTGATCGCCGAGTGGGAGGGAAGACGATGAGAGGACACGATATGAGACCCTCACTTTCCGATCTGTAGTTTCTGGCCTGGCAGGCCGGGCGCATCCTGCGCGCCGGTTATGAGAACGAGCATCAGGTGGACTACAAAGGGGCAATTGACCTGGTCACCGAGGTAGATCGCCAATCCGAGGCCTATCTCCTGGGTGAGATTCAACGACGCTTCCCCGGTCACCGCGTGCACGCCGAGGAGACC
>RFJH01000051.1 GCA_003694975.1 Anaerolineae bacterium
GAAGACCTGGCCCTCGAACAGGCCATCGCTCGCGAGGCGCTCTCCCTGGCTCTTCGACACGCTCGCCCGCATTTCCCTCGCTCCCTGCCTCGACGGGAAGGACGGTTGTTACCACCCTTTGAGCCGATTCTGGTTGGGGGAAGTGTCCTTGCCAACGCACCTACTTTCGGTCAGCGCCTGTTGATGGCCCTCGATGCTTTGCAACCGACGGGAATCACCACGTTGATCCTGGATCAGAATGCCTTGCTTCCTCTTCTCGGCGCGGCAGCGGAGGTGACAGCCATTCTCCCCGTCCACGTGCTTGAATCGGGTGCTTTTGTGAGTATGGCGACCGTCGTCTCCCCCGTCAGCCCGGCTTCTCACGGCATGACAGTTCTCTCAGCGCGTCTGGTGCATGAAGATGGAACGGAAACCCGCACCGATGTGAAGTTTGGCGCTCTGGAAGTGCTTCCCCTGCCGGCGGGGCAAAAAGCGCGCCTGCACCTTCTCCCACGCCGTAGGACAGACGTTGGCGCGGGGCCAGGGCGTCGCCTCAGTGTGCAGGTTGTAGGTGGTGTGCTGGGAGTCGTCATTGACGCGCGCGGTCGCCCCCTTTCTCTTCCTGAGGACCCGGTACGGCGGCGCGAACTGCTCAAGAAGTGGCTCTGGACGCTGGGAGGCTGATCATGTATGCTCCGGTGACTCATATCCTGGCCCTGACCACTATCGTCCGCGAGCGCACCCTGCCCGCCCCGGGACAGGTGGTCGTACGTCAAGGACAACAGGTCCGCGCCACAGATGTCATCGCGGAGGCTCGCCTGCCGGGCAAGTATGTCCTCCTGGATGTGGCGCGTACGTTAAGGGTTTCTCCTGATTCCGCCGACCGCCTGATCCGTTGCAAGGCGGGCGACACCCTGAAAGCGGGAACGGTCGTGGCGCAGGGACGGGGAGGTCTGTTCCCGCGCCTCGTGCGCGCACCGAGAGATGGCCGTGTAGTGGCTGCCGGGGGCGGACAGGTTTTGCTGGAGGTCGCCGGGCGCAATCTGGAACTGCGTGCCGGCATTCCCGGCACGGTCATCGAGATCGTTCCGGAGCGTGGCGCAGTGATCCAGACCGCAGGAGCGTTGATTCAAGGGGTGTGGGGGAACGGGCGCATAGATACCGGTCTGATGATTTCTCTCCTGGAAAACGAGGAAGAGGTGCTCGACGCCGCTCGCCTGGATGTCAGTTTGCGCGGTTCCGTGCTACTTGGCGGACATTGCCGTAGCGCCGATACTTTGCAAGCCGCGGCGGATTTGCCCGTGCGCGGTCTGATTCTCTCCAGCATCACACCCGATTTGATCGCGGTGGCAAAGCAGATGCCGTATCCCATCATCGTGGTCGATGGCTTCGGTCGCCTTCCCATGAACACCGCGGCCTACAAATTGCTGACCACGAACAGCAAGCGTGAGGTCACGCTCAATGCCGAGGGGTACGACCGTTACACGGGGCGAAGGCCGGAAATAGTCATCTCTCTTCCGGCAGCCCAGGAACTGCCCGAGCCACCCGCTGTTGAGACGTTTGCTCCGGACCAAAGAGTGCGCCTACGACGCGCACCTCATATGGGTGCCGTCGGGACGCTGGTGGACGTCCTTCCCAGGCCGGCCACCCTGCCGAATGGGTTGCGGGCCGTCGCAGGGAAAGTCCGCCTCGAAAACGGGGAACAAATTCTCGTTCCTCTGGTAAACTTAGAAGTGATAGGCTAACGAAGGACGGTGATGACATCGTCTATCCGGGCGGATAGCCTGTGAGAGGGCAGCACCGCTTCGTAGCCCGGCAACTACCCTGAAAAAAGTTCTGCGAGGAGGATCGCCATGACGTATGAAGAAGACGTCGGTTATGAACCGGCTCCACCGGAAGAGGCCAGTAACCGCACCTTCCTGATCGCCGCCGGTGTTCTGGGAGGCATCGTTTTCCTTTCGATTGCCTGCCTGGCAGTGTATGCCTTGCTCATCTTGCCCCGCCAACGGGCGACTCAACAGGCTCAACAGGCAACCATTGTGGCGCAGAACACACAGGTGGCGCAGGCGTTGACCGGCACCGCTCTGGCCAGTACGCCACTCCCCTCTCCTGTCCCTACGGATACGCCCTCCCCCAGTCCGACGCCGGTCGTCGCCGTGCCGACAGATACCCCAACACCTGTCGCCACCGATACACCTGACCCCGCGACCGCGACCGTGGCCGCCGCGCTGACCGAGGCCGCCATAGCCGCCCAGACGGTGATCCCCACTTCAACCGCCTTGCCCGGCACCGGCTTCGCAGAGGATTTCGGCATCCCCGGCTTGCTTATCCTGGCCGTGGCTCTGGTGGTAGTCGTCTTCCTCGCGCGTAGGCTACGCAGCGCGCCGGTATCCTGAACGGTACCCTTTCATAGAAAGAAACCGGACACGCCTGAACGATTTTTCTCTCCCGCGTTCAGGCGTGTTTTCTTTGACCGACGTCCTCCGCGTCGGTATGTTCTAACTCTGTCTAGAGGGGTTATCCACTCCCCTTGATTTCCACCTCGGCGCGCATACCCCAGCGCAGTCCCTCGATCTGTTCGTCCAGTTCGATCATCACTTTGAAGACCACGTCCCCACCGAGGGTTTCGGCGCGGGGGGCGATGGACGTGACGTGCCCCCCAACGGTGACGCCCAGCGACTCGATGGTGACCACGGCCTCGTTGCCCGGGGATACGCCGGCAATCTGACGCTCGCTCAGGTCGGTGGTCTCCAGGTGCAGATGTTCCAGGTCGGCCAGCACCAGCACGACCTCTGCCGGTTGCACGACGGCCCCCGGCTCGATTTCCACCGCCACGATGGTGCCATCGAACGGCGCGGTGATGAGGGATTGAGCAAACTCGGCCTGTGCCACCGCCAGGGCGGCCTCGGCTTTGTGTACTTCTTCCTGCGCCAGTTCGCGGCGCTCCGGCGGCTTGTTTCGAGGGTAGCGCCAGTAGGAGTACTCCGATTCGGCGGCGCGTAAGGCGGCCTCCGCCTGGGCGACGGCGTATTCCAGTTCCGGCACGTCAAGGGTGGCCAGCACCTGCCCGGCCTGTACGCGTTCCCCCTCCTCTACCAGGACTTCGCCCACCGCGCCGCCGATGGGGAAACTCAGGCGTGCCTGACGGGCAGGCACCACAACAGCAGTTGCTACAATCCCTTCCCCCTGTAGCACAGGGGTGACTTCCCCGCTGGCCGTCGGCGTGAGGAGCAGAGAAGGTGCGCCGGATGCCGGTCGGCACGCCGATAGCACTGCCGCGAACACAAGGATGAGCGATAGGAGGCGTGAGAGACGCATGGCTTACTCGGTGATATGAATGGTCACTTCGGCGCTCATCCCCCAGCGCAGCCCCGGCACCTCCTC
>RFJH01000315.1 GCA_003694975.1 Anaerolineae bacterium
CATGCGCGGCAAATTTTTCCCCTTCTTCGTCGTGGCGATGGCGTTGACCCTTATCCTGAGCGCCTGTCGGCCTGCCACGCCCGAAGCGACTCCGACGCCCACCTCTGCTCCGCCTCCCACCCCCACAGCGGGCGGCATGGTGCAGGTCACGGGGTCGTTCCACGTCTCGAACGACTTTGTCCTGAGGGTTTACATGGTAGAGCACGCCGTCGCTCTGGTGGACATGCACGGCTTCGTCGTGCGCGACCTGGAGTGGGAGATCCCGGTCGAATCCCAGGTGCTGGGCTATATGCAGGTTGACCTGGACAACCTGAGCGGTTCATATGACCTGAACCTGCCCGTCCGCCCGGAGGGGGTGTTCAACGATGTAGACCACGATGGCGAAGAAGATACCGGGGTGCAAATTTTTACCGTGGCGTACTGGCCTAACCTGAGCGGTGACCCCTTCTCCGCCGGCGACGACCGTTCCTTCGGCTGGCCTACCTACCTGACCTCCGTCCGCATTGACCCGGAGAACAAAGATGAGGTCGTCGGTGGAAATCTGATCGTCTGGGCGCCGGACGACCGTCAGGAGTTCCCCACCGGTTTTGGCGAGGACGGCCTTCTGTTCACCGACGACGATCCCGTCGGCCCCATCCCGGCGGGGTATTCTGTGGTCAACCTGGATGAGGAGCCGTTCACCATCTCGCAGGAGACCTCGCCTGACTTGCCACTCTATGAGCCGGAGGATATCCAGATCAAGGATTTCTCGGCCCTCTCCTACACCGAGGCCTTTGATAAGATGTTCGACATCGTGCGCCGTGAATACGCCTTCAACGGTTTCGAGGGGAAGGAGCCGGATTGGGATGCGCTCTATGACCGCCTGCACCCGATGGTGGAACAGGCGGAGAAAGACGGCGATGCCCAGGCGTTCTACCGCGCGCTGCGTGAGTTCGTGCTGGCGTTTAAGGACGGCCACGTCGGCTTGAACGGGGACCTGGTCATGCAAGATTTCCGCGCTCAGACGGAAGGCGGTTACGGCTTCGCCATCCGCGAGTTGGACGATGGGCGTGTGTTGGTTACCTACGTGACGCCGGGCGGACCGGCGGAACAGGCGGGCATTCAGGTCGGCGATGAAGTGCTAGCCTTCAACGATCGGCCCATCACCGATGCGATTGCTGAAGTGACGCCGTTCTCCGCCCCGATGTCCACCGATTTCGCCCTGCGCTACCAGCAGGCGCGTTATCTGACGCGCGCTCCTCTGGGGACGGAGGCAAAGGTGACCTATCGCGACCACGAAGGCAAAGAACAGACGGTGGTGCTCAAGGCCACCGCCGAGCGCGAGAGTTTCAACGTCACCTCGATCTACGCCGGTTACGATCCCAACGCACTGCCGGTGGAGTTCCGCATCCTGGATTCGGACGTGGGGTACATCAAGGTCAACTCTAATTATGATGACCTGAACCTGATTTTGCGCCTGTTCGAGCGCGCCTTGAAGACCTTCCAGGAGAACGGGGTGACTGCCCTGATCATTGATCTGCGCCAGAACGCGGGAGGGAATCCTCTTGGCCTGGCGGGGTTCCTTTATGATAAGGAAATCGTGATGGGGCAACTGGAATATTACAGCGAGAAAAGCGGACGTTTCGAGCCGGAAGGGGTGCCGGAGAAAGTCTTGCCGAATCAGAATCAATACCACTTCGACCGCATGGCACTTCTGGTGGGTCAGGCCTGCGCCAGCGCGTGCGAGATTGAAGCCTACGCCTTCAGCCAGGTTCCCGGCATGGTCGTCGTCGGCGAGACACCCACCTCGGGCACGGAGGCCGAGGTGGCGCGCGGGCAGTTCGCGTTGCCGGAGGGGCTCTCGCTTCAGGTGCCAACCGGGCGTTTCGTGCTGCCGGATGGCTCACTGTTCCTTGAAGGTACCGGGGTTGTGCCGGATGTGCGCGTGCCGGTGGACGAGACAACGGCCCTCTCCGATGAGGATGAGGTCCTCAAGGCGGCGCAGAAGGTGGTCTTACAGCCGCTGGGAGCGGGGATTGTCCCTGCCGGGCCGCCTAAAATGGCCGATCCGGTCGAGGCCGAGGCGGCTCTCCGACGAGGCGCGGCGTTTCTGGAGGATAAGGCACGCGAAGAGTACGCGCCCGACGAACTTTCTCAGGCCGGTCGCACGTACACGTATACCGTCCCCCTTTCTGCCCCAGAGACGCTCATCTGGATGAACGGTTGGTGCGCGGTCGATGCGGAGACCCTGACCGAAAATTTGTCGCACATTGCCTATGTCTTCGCCATGAACGGTGAAGAGATCCCCTTATCCGACCTGGCGGTGCTCGATACCGAGCCGCCGGTGACCGAGCAGTACTGCCGCCTTTACTATACCGCTCTGAGCGACTGGCCTGCCGGAGAACATCATCTCACCGTCACCGTGACGTTTGATCGGGAGATCAACGATGGCCTGGCTTCGTATCCGGCGGGGACGCACGTGTATGAGTATCTCGTCTACGTGAAACCGTAGAGAGTTTTCGCAAGCCGGGAAGGCACAAGAGGAGGCCGAGGTTGGAAGACCTCGGCCTCTTTGATTTTTGAGGGGGTCATGCGGGAACGAGTCGGGTTATAATCGAACATATGACCGACCCATCCGTTCCTTCATCCCCTCCCGAACGCGCTCGCTCGATTGACCCGCGTCCGCGCCCTGAAGACCGCCTGGAGAACTCACTGCGGCCTCAGCGCCTGGACGAGGTCATCGGGCAGGATCAGGTGCGGGAGAACCTGGCCATCCTGATCGAGGCGGCCCGTCAACGCGGCGAGGCGCTTGATCACGTCCTCTTCTACGGGCCTCCCGGCCTGGGTAAGACCACGCTGGCACACGTCGTGGCGAACGAGATGGGCGTGAACATCAAGGTCACCTCGGGGCCGGCCATCGAGCGCGCCGGAGACCTGGCCGCCATCCTGACCAACCTGCGCGCCGGGGACGTGCTGTTCATTGACGAGATTCACCGCCTGGGGCGCGCCGTGGAGGAAGTGCTCTACCCGGCGATGGAGGATTTCGCCCTGGATATCGTCATCGGCAAAGGCCCCTCGGCGCGCTCCATCCGCCTGAAGTTGCCGCGTTTCACCGTC
>RFJH01000052.1 GCA_003694975.1 Anaerolineae bacterium
CACGAATATCTCCGTCCATCCCTGGTCTGTGTTCATCCGTGTTTATCTGTGGTTGTATCACGAATGACCACGAATTGCACGAATGACACGAATGGCACGAATATTGCGTTCATCCGTGGTTTATCTGTGGTTGTTCATCCCTGTTCATCTCCGTTCATCTCTGGTTCGTAGCACGAATAGGCACCGGATGACCGCTTAACCACCGAGGAGAACCTCACCATGCAACCAACACATACAAAAGAGCGCTTCACACTGGAAGACCTCTTGCTCTTCTGGGCGATTTTGTTCGGCGCCGTGGTGCGCCTGATGCCGGCCTTGGGGGCAGGGTTCCCGATCAACGACGGCGGCCTGTTTTACACGATGACGCAGGACATCCTGCGCAATGACTACACCCTGCCATTGTACACCACCTACAATGGAGCGCAAATCCCCTTCGCCTACCCGCCGCTGGCTTTCTATCTGGCTGCTTTCCTGGTCAAGGCATTCGGCCTGCCGCTCATCGAGGTCATTCGCTTCCTCCCGCCCCTGGTGGCCGTGGCAACCATCCCGGCCTTCTACCTGCTGAGTCGGGCCGTGCTGAAATCTCGCCCGCAGGCAGCCCTGGCAACGGTCGCCTTCGCCATGCTGCCCCCGTCCTTCGACCTGATCATCCTCGGCGGCGGCCTGACGCGCAGTTTCGGCGCCCTCTTTTGTCTGCTCACGCTGTGGAGCGTCTACGAACTGTACACGCGCCGCGAGCGTCGCTACCTCGTCACCAGTGCGCTTCTCGCCGCTCTCCTCGTCTGGGTGCACCCCGAATCCAGTTTCCACGCCCTCTTCCTGGTGGCCCTCTTCTGGCTCTTCTGGGGGCGAGACGTGCAAAGCGCCCTGCATTCCCTCCTTGTCGCCGTGGCCGTCATCGCCCTGACCACCCCCTGGTGGCTGACCGTCCTCCTGCGACACGGCACCACGCCCTTCGCGTCCATCCTCCAAAGCGGCTGGCACAACTGGTTTTTCTGGACTCCGCTCTTGACCTTCGACTTCCCCAACGAGCGCTACCTGAGCCTGATCGCCGTCCTCGGCGTGATCGGTCTGCTGACCCAACTGATTCGCAAGGAGTTCTTTCTGCCCGCCTGGCTGGCCACGCCCTTCGTGGCCGAACCGCGCAACCCGTACTTCTTCGCCATCGTCCCTCTGGCCATGATGGCCGCGATCGGCCTCGACGAGGTCGTCCTGCCGGGAATACGCGCTCTGACGGGACGCTCAAACGGCGCACCCACAGGACAGGACGGCGCAACGCGCTACCTGACCACCGCCGGTGGCCGCATCATCCTGGCCTATTTCCTGCTCTACAGTCTGCTCAACGCCTTCGCCTACGCCGCGCCGTTCGCCCGTTTCGTCCTGACGGAAGAGGAACGGGACGCGCTGACCTGGGTAACCGGGCACACGCCTTCCGGCTCGCACTTTCTGCTGATCACCTACGGAAACCAGTTCAACACACCGGTACAGGAGTGGTTCCCCGCCCTGACCGAACGCATCAATCTGACAACCGTGCAGGGCTACGAATGGCTTCCGGGGCGCGTCTTTTATCGGCGCCGCAGCGACTTCCCCCTCCTGATGCGTTGTATCTTTCAAGACATCCGTTGTGTGGAGGCCTGGGCAAAGGAACGAGGCTACGACTTCGACTACGTCTATGTCTATCAGGCTCTCCCCGCAGCCATCTATGCCCAGGAAAGCGAAACCGAACTGGGCAATCTCCTCATCCTGTCGCTGCAAAATGCCCCGGAATACGAGCCGGTCTACCGAAGCGAACACATCGCCATCTTCCGCCACCGTTAGAACGAAAGTGGTTCAGCGCCCGAAGACCACCGACACATCGTCCTGATACAACACCTCCCAGCCGCGCTCCGGTAACTCGCGAACGATCGGCCAATGCGGTTCGAGCAGGACGAGGCGCACATTCCAGCGGTCGAGGACCTCCCATCCCCCCTCCTTCGCCTGCACCACATCCCACCATTGATCGAGAATCGCCTCGCCGTACAGGTCGGCGCGCCCGTCCACGAAGACGGGATATTCCGGCAGATTCCACAGCAGGTACCCTCCCCAGTTGTACGAGTTGAACAGACGCCCCGGCGGATGGTTTTCCTGTATCCAGGTGACGGCGCGGCCCGGATAGTCCTTTTCCACAACCTGCGGCAGCGACTGAGCATACAGCCGTAAGAGCGCCATGGCCAGGAGCAAGGCCACCGCGCTCAGGTTGATCACCCTGGAAACGCGTTCAGGAAGTGGGCGGGCGGCCTTGCCGCGCATCAGGTCGTCCAGGCGCCTGCCGAGAGGCGAATCCCCCCAGCGCTCCAGCGCCCCGCTCAGGTGGTGGGCAAGCGGCGGCGCAAGGACGAGAGCGTAGGGCGCTACGGCGCGCACGGCGTAAAACGCCAGGTAGGCGAAGCCCAGCACCTTGAACATCTCCCCCAGGCGCGGTCGTCGCCCCGAAAACCCTAGAGCGACGACGTACAAAAAGAGCATCCAGAGCATGAAATGCAGGTCCAGGCGATGGAAATCCGGGGAATGCCATTCCTGAATCTCCAGCGACACCGAGACCTGCTGAAACGGCAGTCGCCACAGCGCCGCGCCGTTGGGGTTGAGCAGAACGGCCAGCCACGACAGGAGCGTCACAAGAGCCAGGTCACGCGCCCGGCGGAGCAAGGACGGATCCGCCTCTCCCGGCGAGAGGAGATAATCTCCCGCCGCACCGACGGCCTCCGCGATCAAGAGCAGGATGCCCCAGATGAAGCCGCCGTGCAGGTTGGCCCAAAGCACAAAGAGGAGCGGAAGAGTCCAACGTGCGCGTGGAGACAGGCCGTCCCGGCGCGCCACCCAACCGTCCAACACCGCCAGAAGGAAGAACGACGCCAGTTGAGGCCTGGGGGTCCAGAACGGCGATAGCGTCAGGGCAGCGAGGAGGGTCACGGCGGCGCGCAGCAGAGGCGGTCCCGCCTGGCGCGCGTAGAGCAGGTTGAGGGTCAAGACGCCCCACAAGGCGACGGTCAGCGCCAGAGCGAAGAAACCGCCGTAGCGGTGGATCAACGCCATCGCGAGGTCGCTCAACCAGAAGGCGTTGACCCAGGTCGCGCCGGCGCGGGTATAGGAGAATACGTCATGGGTCAGAATCTCGCCGCGCGCGAGCATCTCTTTCCCGGCGCTCAAATGCCACCACATATCCGGGTCGGCGGGGGGACGCGAGAGGATGAGAAAGACCAAAAGAAGCGTGACGACGCGCACAAAACGCGCCGTGCGCGCTTTCAACGCCTCGTTGGGGACGGGGGCGGTCATGGGGCATATTGTACCCCACGCCGTCGCTCGGCGAGGCGCAATTCTGCTCTGCCCCTGATCGGCGGGGAAGCGAATCAAAAAGCCCCTGGCGGGGCTTTTCCTCAATTCCGAGGGGTTTACTCCCCCAGATAATCGCGCAGTTTGCGGCGGATGTTTGGATGACGCAGACGGCTGAGGGCCTGAGCCTCGATCTGGCGCACGCGTTCGCGCGTCACACCCATCTTGCGCCCGACTTCTTCGAGGGTGTAGGCCTGCCCATCCAGCAAGCCGTAGCGCAGTTGCAGGATGCGCACCTCGCGCGGTGGCAACGTGTTGAGCACCTCGTTCAGGTGTTCCCGCAAGAGGTTGTAAGTCGCCGTATCGTCGGGCGGAGGAGCCTCTTCGTCCTCGATGAAATCACCGAGGACGGAATCCTCCTCATCGTCCGTGGGCGTTTCGAGGGAAAGCGGACGGCGGGCGACCTGAATCATGTTCTCCACTTTTTTCGGCGGGACATCGAGGGCCTCGGCCAGTTCCTCTACCGTCGGGTCACGGCCCAGGCGCTGCGTCAGTTGGTGTTGCACGCGCAGGAGTTTGTTGATCTGATCGCCCATGTGAACCGGCACGCGGATGGTACGTCCCTGATCGGCGATGGCGCGCGTCACGGCCTGGCGGATCCACCAGGTGGCATAGGTACTGAATTTATGTCCGCGACGGTAATCGAACTTCTTCGTGGCGCGGATCAGGCCGATATTGCCTTCCTGGATCAGGTCGAGGAACGGCACACCGCGCCCCATGTATTTCTTCGCCACACTGATGACCAGGCGCGAGTTCGCCGTGATGAGGTGCTCACGGGCCGCCCAACCATCCTCGATCAGGCGACGCAACTCCTGGCGTCGGCGCGCGCTGACGTTGCCGCGCGCCAGTTCCTCTCGCGCCATACGCCCTCGTTCAATGCGCTGGGCAAGTTCCACTTCCTCCTCCGCCGTCAGGAGAGGCACACGACTCACTTCTTTCAAGTACAGGCCAATCGTATCATCGGTATCAATGTTCGCCAGATAATCATCCGGCGTCTCTTCTTGCTTCTCCTTCTCGGCCTCTCCCTCTTCGACGGCAGCCAACTCTTCATCCGTCGGTTCCTCTGTGGAGACATCCTCCACAAAGGGAATGCCCGCGCTCAAGAGGGCAGCAAAGGCTTCCTCCAGTTGCTCGACATCCTGCTCCGCCTCAGGAAAATAATGCAGGATGTCATCAATCGTGACATACCCTTTCTGCCGCCCTAATTCGATCAGGCGAGCAATGGCAGGAAACTCCTCTTCTTCTTCACGGGTAAGAATTTTTTCCAGATCCATAGGCAACTATCAATCTTCCTGTTTTCTACGCTGAATTCAGAATACTCTTTTTTGATACCAAAATCAAGTACCAAAAGCCACTTTTTTGACGGCTAAAGCCGTTATGGGCCGCGCGGCAACAATCAGGCATTGGCCTACGGTGACGAGGTTGCCGGCGCGGCGGGCGAGGCTGTAGGAGTCGGCGCATAGGGTGGGTTCGAGGCCAACTGGACCAACGCCTCCACGCCGGGACGGTCCACGACGAGGATTTCCTCGTCCATCATCACATAGTAACCACTGCCGGTCGGCGTCATATCGCCGACAGCAAAAGTGCGCATCCGGTCACCAAAAGTGATGGTGACGGTGTAGGCAGGATTGTTCAACCCAACGGTGGCCGGGGCAATATCGCCGACGCGGTTGAGAACGCGCAGTGCGAAAACCTGCGCGGCCGCCGCGCCGACCATGCCCTGATCTGCCGCCGCGGCCTGTGGACGGGTCATCGCCCACTCTCCGGCCAGATTGCGGACGACCTGTACCTCATCACCCTCTCGCGAGGCTACCCTAATGCCCGTCACCTCGCCTTCTGCTCCGGAGAAGAGATATTCCAGGCTCACTGCCGGGGTTGGCTCCGCCGTCTCTTCTTCCGGTGACCGATTCAGGTACCAGTACAGGCCTCCCAGGACGACCAAGACAACCAGCAGAACCCAGGTCGAACGGCGTATCATCGTCACCCTCGCATCCGGCGTTGATACCACACCGAGACCGCCCCGAGCACAACCAGGCCGGGAATGAGGCACACCGAGGTCAGCAGCATGGTCACCAGACGGGCAGAAGTCAACATTTTGAACTGACGCATCACCGGCTCTTTGGGCGTCAGACTAAGCAAATTCTCCTGTTCCGCCGCCCAGTCCACGGCGTTGATGAACAAATCGCCGTTACCATAGACATCGAAATTGTCATCCATGGCAAAAGCCGAATTGCCGATGACCACCACGCGGGCGCCTGTAGAACTGTTCTCGGCGGAGACGGCCAACGTCAACGGGCCGGGGATGTCGGCGCCCTCGTTGAACCGAAGGTCTGTCCCAATAGAGGCAATGTCCGTTTCGCCCCAGGCACGCTCGTCGGTACGCATCAATTCTGTTATGGCAATCTCCTGGGAAGTTTCGGAAACCGACACACTACAGGCCTGGGGGAAAATGGTGAACAACTGCCGCAACGTCTGTGTGATCGGGTGATTTGCGTACGCATCGGGGCTGCCAACGGCGAACAGGGGCGGGTTGGCGTTGGGGTCAATGATGAGGTCATCGTCCAGGGTGATGCCCCATTGTTCCGTCAGGAAATCGCCCCAGGGGTCGGGGGTCGTTCCAAAGTCGGTCAGGGCAACGGGGTCTTGCAATAAGATCACCGAGCCACCTTGCTCCAGGTACGCCGTCAGGCGGTCAACTTCCTCCTGCGAAAGTGGACGCATCGGTCCGGCGATGACCACCACCCGGGCGTCCTCAGGGACTCCGGCCTCACTGCGCAGGTTCAAAGTGCGCACCGTGTAGTTTTTGTTCTCCAGCGTCTGCCGGGCGCGCCACATAGACTCGCCACTCGCGCTCTCGATATCGCGCTCCCCGTGACCGATGAGAAAGTACACCACACGCTCTTCCTGGTTCAGCAAACGCACCAAAGCCGATGTGACCTCCTTCTCGGACACATAGGTCACCATCTCCTGCCGATCTCCCATCTGCAACACGATGGTACCATCGCGGGTGACTCCGGCCTGCTGAGCACGGATGGGGTCGCGTTCGGGGTCAATGAAGCGATACTCAAACTTTCCATCGCTATTGGCCTGATAGTCCATCAACAGTTCGCGGGCCGTATCCGAAGGGGTGCGCGCGGTATAAAACGCCAGAGCGGTTACTTTCTCCGGGAGCGCGTGGAGCGTATCCAGCGTCTCAGGGGCCAGCGTATGCTCCTGATTCTCCGTCAGGTCCCAACGCTTGGGATGCTGAAAAGCCAGGGCGTTGACCACTACCAGGATACCCACAAAGGCCAACGTCATCACCAACGCATTGCTCCCGTAGCGTGCCTGCCGCCCGGCAAAAAAGCGACGTACCTTATCCGGCTCAAGCAAGGCATACAACGCCAGGCCGATCACAATCGTTCCGGCGCTGATCTGCAACGCCAGGTTGAGCGTATCCGGCTCGCGCGGCGTGAAGACGCCCAAAAACTGCACACCCTTCAGCAGCCCCAGGAAGGCCGTCGCGAGGCAGGCCAGGGCGGCGAGGAGCAAGGCAATCCAGGTATAACGGCGAGCGGTTTTCATTATCGCCACCTCCGCGTCTCAACAGCCACAGAGCCGGTGAACAACCCCAGGGCGATCAGACTGAGGAAATAGACCACATCGCTCAGGTTGATAATGCCCCGATTCATCGAACCGTAGAAATGGCTCTGCATACTCAGATAACGTAAGATTTCACCGCCCGCAGGAAGGATGCCGGCGGCCAGATCGAACATCCACCAAAAAACGACGAAGACGACCAGCGTGGCAAAGAAGGCTGCCAGGTTGTTACTGAACAGCGCCGAAACGGCCACTCCCAGAGCAAGGAACGCCGCCGAGACCAGGATCACGCCCACATAGGCAGCGACCATCAACCCCTGATCAATGCCCGGATCCACCACGCCGTTGAGCATGATGGGGAAGATCAACGTCACACCGATCAACGTCAGCATGAAAAGAAAGGCGCCCAACCATTTTCCCGCGACCAGTTCCCAATCGCGGACCGGCGCGGTGAGTAAGAGTTCCATCGTCCCCATGCGTTGCTCATCCGCCAGAAGACGCATCGTCAGCGCCGGCAGGGATAAGACCATCAGGAAAACAAACGGCTGCGTGACGATGGTCACATCCGGCGCACCCATCGGCATCATAAAGGCGTTGTTCGAGTAATACACCAGAGCCAGGGCGAACAAAATGCCGATGATGAGCAACATAAGAAACGCGATCACATACGCGATAGGGCTGATGAAATACAACTTGTACTCCCGGCGAGCAATAATCCAGATGTTTCGCATGTCTACCTCACTCATTGGACGCGTCCGCACCCACATTGTCGCGCGTCAGTTGCAGGAAAATCTCCTCCAGGCTCACACCGACAGGGCGCATCTCCAACAAGTCATACCCGGCCTGTACCACTGCCCTGGCGACCTGGGGGCGCACATCTTGTCCGGGGGCGAAACGGAATTCCACACCACCATCGGCCTTCCTCTCCACATCCTGCACGCCGTCCACAGCGGCAATCCGTTCCTCCAGGCCTTCGGCATCGCCCCGTACGCGCACCACCACACGCTCGGCACCGAACAGCCGCGCCTGCAAGTTCTCCGGAGTATCCTCGGCAACGATGTGCCCTTTGTTGATAATCAACACGCGGTCGCAGAGTTGCTGCGCCTCGGAGAGAATGTGAGTCGAGAGCAAGACCGTGCGGTCGCGCCCGATCTCCCGAATCAGATTGCGCACCTCAACGACCTGTGCCGGGTCAAGGCCGATGGTCGGCTCGTCCAGGATCAGGACTTCGGGCTTGTGCAACAAGGCCTGCGCCAGCCCCACTCGTTGACGCATCCCTTTCGAGAGGTTGCCGATGTAACTATCGGCACGTTCCGCCATGCCGACCACGTCCAAGACCTCGGCGACACGATCATCGGCGTTGGGCAAATGACGCAGGTCGGCCATGAATTCAAGATAATCGAAGACCGTCATATCGGGATAGAGCGGCACGGTCTCGGGCAAATAACCCACCCGCCGCCTGACCTCCAGCGACTCGGACACCACGTCATAGCCGGCAACTCTGGCCGTGCCGGCAGTGGGCGGCATGTATCCCGTCAGGATGCGCATGGTGGTTGTCTTCCCGGCGCCGTTAGGGCCGAGAAACCCCAGCACCTCCCCTTGACGCGCCTCAAAGGTCAGATTTTCGATTGCCCGTCGCGCGCCGTAGTCTTTCGTCAATCCGACAACCTGTATCATGCAAACTCCTTCTGGAAAACGAAATAAAAGGCACAGCAGCCTCTTGGCAGCGGTGCCGGTCTCAAACAGCCGTTTATCACTATACAACAAAGCGACGGGGAAAGTCAATAGGTTTGTGAAATTCTAATCAAATCTTAACCTTTTGCCATTCCCTTTTTTCTTGTAGAATGAGAACATCACCCCCACGCGCAAAGGAGAAACACCAATGGCTTACCGCTACCTCATCCTCGGCTCCGGCAGACAGGGGACCGCTGCCGCCTACGACCTCGCGAAGTTCGGCGACGCCGACACCATCACCCTCGCCGACGCGAACCCCGAAGCCGCCACGCGCGCCGCCGAACGCATCAACCGCCTGACCGGGCGCGAGGTCGCCTCGCCCCTGACCCTGGACGTGACCGACGCGTCCGCGCTGCGCACTGCCCTGCAGGGGATGGACGTTGCCCTGAGCGCCGTCCCTTACTACTACAACCTGGGAATCACCAAAGCCTGCATTGAGAGCAACGTCAGTCTATGCGATATGGGTGGCAACACCGACGTCGTCTGGAAACAACTCGAACTGGATTCGGAAGCCCGTGCTGCGGGTGTGAGCATCGTCCCCGATTGCGGCATGGGCCCCGGCCTGAACGTCACTATGGCCGCTTACGCCATAGACTTGCTCGACCAGGCCCACAGCGTGCGCATCTACGACGGCGGTCTTCCACAAAACCCCATCCCGCCGTGGAACTACGTCGCCACCTTCCACATCAACGGCCTGACCAACGAAATGGACGGGCAGGCCATCTTCCTGCGCAACGGCGAACTGACACGCGTTGATACGCTCACCGAACCGGAATTCGTGGATATCCCTCCTCTGGGCCGCCTGGAGGCCGATGTCACCTCCGGTGGGCTATCCACCTCCCCCTGGACGTTCAAAGGACGCCTGCAAGAATACAGCAACAAAACCCTGCGCTACCCCGGTCATTTCGAATGGTGGCGCGCCTTCAAAGCGCTGGGGCTTTTCTCGGAAGAACCTTTGCCGATCAACGGTCAGCGCGTCATCCCTCGTCAGGTCTTCCATGCCCTGCTGGAGCCCAAACTCCGCGCCGACGAGGTGCGCGATATCTGCGTCATGCGCGTCGTGGGCGAGGGCGAAAAAGACGGTCGGCCCACCCGTGTGGTCATTGACCTGGTGGATCGCTATGATGAGACGACCGGCTTCACTGCCATGGAACGCCTGACCGGCTGGCATTGCGCCATCATGATGGGCTTCCAGGCGCGCGGCCACATCGGTCCCGGCGCGCATCGCATGGAAAGCGCCGTCCCCGCTGCCGGCGTGATGGAAGAGATTCGTCGTCGCGGTATCGAATTCACAGTACAATTCGAGTGAACATCATCGCCCAGGCACAACATGAAGGAGAAACCAATGACCGAATTGCTCTACCAGACCGATAGTTACCTTAAAGAGTTCGACGCCACGGTCACCGCTGTAGACGCCGAACAACGCGCCGTCGTCCTCGATCGCACCGCCTTTTATCCGGGCGGGGGCGGCCAACCTTGCGATTACGGCATCCTGACCCTCGGCGACGTGGACTATCCCGTCAAAAAGGTCAAAAAGCAAGGCGATGACGTGTTGCATTTTCTGGGAGGAGAGGCTGCGTTACCGCAGGTCGGTGCGGTGGCACACGGGAAAATCGATTGGGAACGCCGTTACCTGCTGATGCGCACCCACACCGCGCTGCATATTCTGTGCGGCGTGGTCTTCCGCGATTACGGCGCCCTGGTCACCGGCGGCAACATGGAGCCGGGCAAAGGCCGCATGGACTTCGAATTCGAGCGCCTGCAAAAGGAACTCGTCCAGGTCATCGAGGAAGCAGTCAACAAAGAGGTCGCTGCCGCGCGCGAGGTGCGCGTCCAAATCCTGCCGCGTGAGGAAGCCTTCCAAATCCCCGACCTCATCCGCACCAAAATCAACCTCCTGCCGGAGAGTATCAAGGAAGTGCGCACGGTTGAAATCGTCGGCCTCGACCTGCAAGCCGATGGCGGCACCCACGTGCGCAACACCTCCGAGGTAGGGCGCATCCGCGTCACGAACTACAAAAGCAAAGGGGCGATCAACAAACGCATCTACATTGAGGTGGAATAAAGAGTGGGCGAGGGTTGCCAGGGGCAAATTGGATGTGACATTGGATGTGGATAAGGAGGAACCGCTTGAGATAAAACTCGTACAGCGATAGGGTACGATAGGTCAACAACTGTCAAACTGAAAAAGGAGAGAGACCATGAACCGCAACAAATCGTTCGTCCTTCTGACCACCCTGGTCATCCTGCTGGTCACCCTTGCCTGCGCCGTGAACATCGGTGGGGAACCCGGCATCAGCGATGCCCGCACCGCTTTCGATGAGAAGGGAGACTCGCCTACGAGCGTCTTCGCTCCCGCCGACGATTTCTATGTCGTCGCCCATGCGAGCAATCTTCCTGCCGGTACGGTGATTACGGCGAAATGGTACGCTCTCAATGTGGAAGGCACCGACCCGAATACACCTTTTTACGAATCGACACTTGACATAGATGAAGATTTCAGCGGTGATTTCTACTTCCAACTGACCAACAGTGACCTTTGGCCGGTTGGCGATTATCGCGTCGACCTCTACCTTGATGATACTCTGGGGCAGTCCGTAGAGTTCAGCGTATCGGAATAGATTGGCTACGCGAAGTACCGAGGTCCGCACAACAGCAC
>RFJH01000316.1 GCA_003694975.1 Anaerolineae bacterium
AGGTCGCTCAGGGCGGCACGGGCCTCGCGAAACGCCTCTTCGGGGCGGCGGTCGTTCAGGGTCACGCGCGCACCGTGACGCGCCAGGTAGCGCGCCAGAGCCTGTCCCTGGCGAGCCGCTCCGAGGATGAGTACCCGTTGTCCGTCCCAGTCTGAGGTCATCACCGTTCACTCCACGTCATACCAGCGCCAGTGCGACGCCGATCATCGCGGCCAGAAGGCCGATCAACCAAAAGCGTTGTACTACCTGTGTCTCGCTCCAGCCCAATAACTCGAAGTGCAGGTGGATGGGAGACATTTTGAAGAGGCGCTTTCCCTTCGTCAGTTTGAAGTACGAGACTTGCAGGATGACGCTCACGGCCTCGCTGACCGGCACGATGGCAATGATGGCGAGGAGGGGCCACTGGCCGGTCATCAAGGCAACCACGGCCAGGGTTGCACCGAGGGAGAGGGAACCGGTATCGCCCATGAAGAGTTCCGCCGGGTGGACGTTGAACCACAGGAAGCCGAAGATGGCACCGACCAGGGTGAAGCAGAAGCGCGTCAGGAAGACCTGTCCCTGCATGACGGCGATCCCGCCGTAGGCGGCGAAGGCGGTGGCCGTGATCAGACCGGCTAAGCCGTCCAGACCATCGGTAAAGTTGACCGCGTTTGACGAGCCAACGATGATGAACGCGGCGATGGGGACGTACCACGCTCCAAGCGGGATCTCGCCGTGGACGCCCGGCAGGTACATCTCCGGGACCTGAAGCAGGTACTTCAGCACCAGAGCCGTCCCTACTCCCAGGATGAGTTGCACGAGGAACTTTTCGCGCGCCCGCAGTCCTTCGCCGCGCCGTTTGCCGCGAATCCCTTCCCAGTCGTCCACGGCGCCCAGGATGGCGTAGGCGGTCATCACGATCAGGGGCACAAGGACGGAACGGCCCACGCCGGAGCGGGTGAGGCCGATCAGGGAGACGGCGTTGAGCAGCACGGTGAGCAACATGACCGGCAGGAGGATCATCACACCGCCCATCGTCGGTGTGCCCATCTTGACGGCGTGGAAACCGGGTTCGTCCACGCGAATGCGTTTGCCGATTTTGAAGTGACGCAGCACGCGCAGCAGCGGCCCACCCCAGATGACGGTGAGCATAAAGGAAAGGCCGGCCAGGCTGAGGGCAAGCGAGGTCTCTTTCATTCCTGTTTCTCCAGGGCGGCCACGATGCGGTCCATGCGCATGCCGTGCGAGCCTTTGACCAGGACCACGTCCTCGCGACACAGTTTCTTTTTCAGATAGGCGATGACTTCTTCTACCTCGTCGAACTCGGCGATGGCGGATTCCCTCATGCCGGCGCGCCGGGCTGCACGGGCGATGATGTGGGCGCGCTCCCCAAACGTGACCAGGAGGTCGGCCACCTGGGCGGCGCGTAACCCTACCAGTTCGTGCCCTTGTTGCTCGTAAGGCCCGAGTTCGAGCATGTCACCCAGGACGGCGACTTTGCGCCCTTCCAGTTCGTCCAGCAGGTTCAGGGCGGCCAGGGTGGATTGTGGGGAGGCGTTGTAGGTGTCGTCCAGGATCAGCGCGCCGACCTCGCTGCGCACGGCTACCAGACGCAACTGGGTGTGTCCCTGCCGCAGGCCGCTGAAAATCTCCTGCCAGGTCAACCCTTCCACCAGGCCGACTGCCGTCGCCCGCAGCGCAGTGTGCACCGAATGGCGACCGAGCAATGGCACGCGCACATGCAGGGTTTCCTGGCGATAGTGCAGGCGGAAGCGGATACCTTCCAGGCCGAGCCCCTGCACGTCGTCTGCCCAGAGGTCGGCTTCCGGTGAGAGGCCGTAGAAGAAGACGCGGGCTTTGGTCTTCTCTTCCATCTGACGCACCCAGGGGTCATCGTAGTTCAAGATGGCTACTCCCTCCGGTGCGGGGGGCAGGGCCTGCACCAGTTCCGCTTTGCCGCGTGCGATGGCTTCCTGTGATCCGGCGCGCTCGGCGTGGACGGTGCCGATGTTGGTCACCACGCCGACCTGGGGCAGAGCGATATCGCACAGGAAGGCGATCTCACCGGGGACGTAGAAACCCATTTCCAGCACGGCGCGATCGTGTCCGCTTCCCAGGCGCAGGATGGTCAGCGGCAGCCCGATTTCGTTGTTCAGGTTGCCGGGATTCTTTAATGTGTGATAGCGTTGACTGAGCACCTCGGCAGCCAGTTCCTTGGTCGTGGATTTGCCTACACTGCCTGTGATACCGATCACGCGCAGATCGAGTTTGCGCCGCCAGAAGCGGGCGATTTGCTGCAGGGCGCTCAGAGAATTCTCCACCCGCAGGCAGAGGGGGCCGGCGAGCGAATCGGCGAGGGAGGTGAGGGCGGTCGTATCCGGGGGGCGGCGTAGATCGAGCACCGGAAACGGCTCGGTGATTTCGTGTTCGATGAGGGCGAACGAAGCGCCACGTTGAAAGGCCTCGGCCACGAAGTCGTGGCCGTCCACACGTTCACCGCGCAGGGCAACGAACAGCGACCCGGGGATGGCCTGACGCGAGTCAATAGCCGCCTCGGTGATGATGGCGGTAGCCTGTTCAGGACGTACGCCCGTCAGGGCTTCAATCGTGTCTGCCAGAGTCAGCATGGTTGACGGCATGATGGTTTATCTCTCCATTGTCTTCTGGCGAACGGCGTCAGGTGGAATATCCAACAAAACCACGGTCTTTCTAACCACCTCGGCGAACACCGGTGCGGCGGTCTCGGAGCCCCAGATGGACGAGGTGGGTTTCTCCAGCCAGACGTAGACGATGAAGCGTGGGTCATCCACCGGCCCCCATCCAATGAAGGAGGCATTGGTTATGCCGCTGGTGTAGTAGCCGTAGGGGGTGGGAATTTGGGCCGTGCCCGTCTTCCCTGCCACCCGGTAGCCGGGTACCAGGGCTGCGGAGGATTCGCCTTCCAGGGAGACGGCCAGCATCTCACTCAGGAGGTGTGCTGCCTCGGCGGAAATCGGGGTGCCGGCGTACTGTATTGGTGTGTTGTACTGCTGCCCCTCTTCCACCATCGCATAAAGCACGTGTGGTGTGACCATCCGCCCTCCGTTGGTGATGGCGGAAGCCGCCATGACCATCTGGATGGGGGTGACGGTGACGCCCTGACCAAAGGCGTTCGTGCCCAGATCTACGGGGTACCAATCTGCATCGCCGGGGACCTTGAGCCGCCCTGTTGCTTCGCCGGCCAGATCGATTCCGGTAGCGTGGCCAAAACCGAAACGTTGCATGTAGTCGTAAAAGGTCTGGGGGCCGAGTTGTGTGGCAACCCAGGCCAGGCAGACGTTTAATGAGTGTTGCATGCAGCCGAGCATCGTCTGGGGGCCCCAGGCCTGTTCGTCCCAGTTTTTGATTGTCACACCGCCGACCTGGATGGCGCCGGTATCCAGGAAGGGAGTATCCGGCGAAACCACGCCGGTATCCAGCGCGGCGGCCATGGTAAAGACCTTCATCACAGAGCCCGGCTCATACGGCATACTGACGGCGCGGTTGAACTCGCTGGCGTTTTGATACACGGAATCGTAATTCCAGAACCGGTTGAGGTCCATGCGTGGGGTGGAGGCCATGGCGAGGATTTCGCCGTTGCGTGGGTCCATCACGACGATGGTGCCGTTCTCCGCGCCGGTCCGGTACAGAGCCTGGGCGAGGATGTCTTCCACGGCGAGTTGCAGTTCTCGATCCAGGGTGAGGATCAGCGTGGCGCCCTGGGGGATTTTCGGGGTCTCTTCCACGCGGTTGGGGTCGAGCGGCACCCATACGGTGACCGGTTTTCCGGCCAGGTTGTCGTTGTATTTCTCTTCCACACCGAAGTAGCCGCGCCCTTCGCGCGTTACGAAACCGAGGACGTTCGCCGCCAAATCACCTTCCGGGTAACTGCGTTGCAGGTGAGACCGAATTTCCAGACCGGCCAGACTGGGAGAGTCCGCCGCGGAGGAATCTGTAGGTTGTTCAGAGAGGCTTTCGATCAACTGCTGAAGCACCTCTGCTTTTTGTGCGGGGACGAAATCGGTGATTGGCAGGTAAACCTGTCCCTGGGGGGGATTGATCAACTTCTCGTACACGCGGTTGTAGTCCATGCCCAGGTGGGTGCTGAGCGCCAGGGCAATCGTATGCGGATTGCGCATGGCTTTCAGGTCCACGCCTATCTCGTAGACAGTTTGATTTCCGGCCAGGAGGTAGCCGTTGCGGTCGTAGATTTCCCCTCGCGTCGGGTAGATGGTGCGGAACTGACCTGCGTAGCGGTCGCTTTGCTGGCGAAGGAACGCGGCTGCCTCCGGACTGTTTTGAATGCGAACCACCTGGGCCACCACGGAGAAGCCCAGGAAGGTGAAAAGCACGGCCACAGCCTGCGAGCGCCAGATGAATTGCTTTCTCATCGTTGTGATGTCCTGTTGCCGGCGGGAGTGGTTTCCTGTAAGCGGTCGAGGAACCAATCGAACAGGGACTGGGTGTAGGCAGCCGGCACGGCAATGGCACCGGAGTGCGAGGTGTGGGAAGCAAAGGATACGGGGCCAGAAGGCCAGTATCCCGGCACGAAAATGTATTCCAGGTCTTCCGGCTCGGCGGGCGAAAAGCCCATCGCACGCGCTCGACGTTCCATTTCCGCTGTGGAGCGCAGGCGGGCCAGTTCAATGGTCAGATCGGCGTTCTCCTGGCGGATATCTTCGATCTCTGCCGAGAGTTCCTGTATCTCACGCCCGAGAATTGCCGTCCGGGCCGTGACGCTCAGATACAGTGCGGCGACCATCGCCGCGAAGACCACAACGGCGAGGACGGTCACCACGATCTGGCGTTGCACGCGCCAGGGGGCTTGCCGGTAGGCGTGAGTAAGGGTTGTCATCTGTTGTTCAACCTTTTGTTGTGTATGGCCACAATAAATTCTCTGCCAATGATTGCTGCGGCCAGTGGTCGGGCGGTCAACGTTTTTCGGCCACCCGTAGGCGGGCACTGCGCGCCCGGGGGTTAGCGGCGACTTCGGCTTCTGTGGGGGTGAGCGGCCTGGGGGTGAGTACGTTCAACGTGGCTTTGTGTCCACAGGTGCACACCGGTTGGCGGGGCGGGCAAAGGCAATCCCGGCTCTCTCGGCGGAAGAATTGTTTCACGATGCGGTCCTCCAGCGAGTGAAAGGCGATGATGGCCAGTCTTCCACCCGGTGAGAGCGCGGTCACTGCCTGAGGGAGAAAGCGCTCCAGGGCAGTTAGTTCATCGTTGACGGCGATGCGCAGGGCCTGGAAGGTGCGTGTGGCGGGATGCAGGTGTCCGCTACGGGGGAGGATGCGCTCAATGAGGGAGGCCAGTTCACGGGTCGTGCGGAACGGTCGTTCCCGAACGATGGCATGGGCGATGCGGCGGGCGTGTCGCTCCTCACCGTAGCGGTAGATCAGGTCGGCCAGTTCGTTCTCGCTTAAGGTGTTGACCAGGTCGGCGGCAGTGCGAGGGGCTTCGGGGTCGAAGCGCATGTCCAGGGGGCCATCCCGGAGGAAGGAGAAGCCTCGTTCCGGCGAATCGAACTGCATGGAGGAGGCACCCAGATCGAGGAGGATACCGTTCACCGCCTCCCAACCTACTCCGGCGAGGACATCAAGGAGGGAGGTGTAGGAGGCCCGCACCAAGTGGACGCGCTCTCCGTAAGGAGCCAAGGACTCACGGGCGAGCGCCAGCGCCTGCGGGTCTACGTCGAGGCCCAGCAGTCGCCCATCTGGTTTGCAGGCCTCCAGAATGCCGCGAGCGTGTCCGCCCGCGCCCACCGTCCCGTCCACATAGCGCCCCGGGCTTTGGGGTTGCAGTGCCTGTATGGTTTCGTGGTAAAGTACGGGTTGATGTGGTACGTTGTCCATCGTAGTAACGGCCTGTAACGCCGGGAGCGTTACTACGGACGGCTCGACAGGTCAAGCGTCGCGAAACGCCGGTTGTTCGCTTCGGTATCCTGGATTTGTGCCATTTGCTCGTCCCAGGAGGGCGGTGACCATATTTCGAAGTATTCGCCTTGTCCGGCGATGACGGCCTCGCTATCCAGGCCGACCACCTCGCGTAGCCTTTGGGGAACCAGGATGCGCCCTACTTTATCCGTTTCAACGGGGTAGGCGTTTGAGAGGATCAGGCGGCGGAGAAGACGGGCGGTCGGGTCGGCCAGGTTCATGGCGTTGATGCGTTCGTAGACCTGGCGAAAATACTCCGTCGTCATTACCATCAGGCAGCGGTCGAAGCCCTGGGTGATGAAGGCGCCATCGACCAGCAACTCGCGGAAGCGAGCCGGAATGGTGAGGCGACCTTTCTCATCGAGCGAGTGACGGTACTGACCCAGGAACATTTGTTCTACTCTGCCTATTAAGCGGAGAACGCCGGAAAGCCCGGCGTTCGTGGGGGAAATCGTGGACGCATCCTCCACTTTCTCCCACTTTTTCCCACATTGTACATTAAATGGGCTTAAAAAGCAAGTAGTACTTTTGGGCTTTTCCCACCGTAAAGGAGGTCTTCGCGAGGGGTCGGTCTATGCCCTGGTGGGTGGACAGGGTGATTTCCCCCTACAACATGCCGGCGCCCGGCCCAGGGAGTGTGGGGACCTTTGGCCTCGCGAACACAGTCCGGCGGGACAAGGCTTTCGCTTGTCCCTCAAGCGAGACCCGCGCTACCTCTTTCCAGAGGCGTGCACACCGCGCCCCACCCAGGCGCGGCCATCGCGGGCCAGGAGTTCATCCGCCTCGACGGGCCCCCAGGAGCCGCGCGCATACCGTGCCAGGGGAGGTTGCTCCCGTTCCTCCCAGGCGGCGATGATGGGGTCAATCAGGCTCCAGGCGGCCTCCACCTCGTCGGCGCGGGTAAAGAGCGAGGCGTCCCCCTGGATGGCATCCAGGAGCAATCGCTCATAGGCTTCGGGGATTGCCGTGGGGCCGAACTCATCGGCGTAGTGGAATTCCATGTTCACGGAGCGCATTTCGGCAATCGTATCCGGCACTTTGGCCTCGAATCGCAGATGCACGCCTTCGTCCGGTTGCAGATAGAGGACGAGCATATTCGGCGTGATAGGGCGTTCGGGTGGCAAGGGGAACATGAGGTGCGGTGGTTCTTTGAACTGGATGACGATTTGTGTCAGTTTTTCCGCCAACGCCTTGCCGGAGCGCAGGTAGAACGGCACACCCTTCCAGCGCCAGTTATCAATGTACAGCCGTAAAGCGGCGTATGTCGGTGTGACCGAATCGGGCGCCACGCCCTCCGTCTCGCAATATCCTTCGTATTGCGCCCTCACCGTCTCCGTGGCGACCTCCTCTGCCGTGATCGGGTTCACCGAGCGCAGTACTTTGACTTTTTCGTTGCGCAGCGCGTCTGCTTCGAACGAGGCGGGAGGCTCCATCGCCACCAGCGTGAGGAGTTGCATGAGGTGATTCTGGAACATATCCCGCAGCACGCCCACGCCATCGTAATAGCGGGCGCGATGCCCCACATCTACTTGCTCGGCGACGGTGATTTGCACGTGGTCAATGTAATTGCGATTCCAGAGCGGCTCGAAGATGGCGTTGGCGAAGCGGAACATCAAGATGTTCTGCACCGTTTCCTTGCCCAGGTAGTGGTCAATGCGGTAGATTTGCCGCTCGTGGAGCACGCGATGAATCTGCTCGTTGAGCGCGCGCGCCGATTCCAGGTCGGTGCCGAAGGGCTTCTCGACGATTACATGGCGCCAGCCCCCCTCCTCATGCGCCTGGCCGGTCTCGCCGAGCAGGGCGATGATGACCGGGAACAGGGATGGCGGCGTCGCCAGGTAGTAGAGGCGGTTCGCGGGACCGGCCTCCCAGGCGCGTAACGCGGCGTCCAGGCTCTCAAAGTCAGCGCGCGCGTCATAACGTCCCGGACGATAGGCGATGTGCGCGGCGAACGTCTCCCATTCCTCCTCCGTGAACGAGTACCGCGCGAACTGACTCAACCCCTCTCGCAGGCGGATCCGGAACTGGTCGCCCTCGAAGCGCGTCCCCGCGAAGCCGATAATGTGAAAGCGCTCCGGCAGACGCCCTTTGCGAAAGAGGTTGAACAGGGAGGGGATGAGTTTGCGCCGCGTCAGGTCGCCTGAGGCGCCGAAGATGACGATGGATGTGGGAAGAGCAGAGTTGGGCATAGGTCACCTCGGGAAAGCCGTGTATCGAGCGGTTGCCGGTTGACGTGGGCTTTCGGTCACTTCGCCTTCTTCACGGCGTGACCGCCGAACTGATTGCGCATGGCGGCCAGCAATTTGGCGGCGAAACTTTCCTCCTGGCGGCTGACGAAGCGCATTTGCAGCGCCAGGGTGATGACCGGCGCCGGAACGTCCAGGTCAATCGATTCGAAGACCGTCCAGCGCCCTTCGCCCGAATCGGCCACCCAGCCTTTGATGTCGCTCAGGTCCGGGTCTTCGGCCAGGGCACGAGCGGTTAGATCGAGCAGCCAGGAGCGGATGACAGTGCCGTAGCGCCAGATCTCGGCCACCTGATGGAGGTCGAGGTCGAATGCCTCTTTGGACTTCATAATCTCGAAGCCCTCGGCATAGGCCTGCATCATGCCGTATTCGATGCCGTTATGCACCATTTTGACGAAATGCCCTGCGCCTACCGGCCCGACGTGTCCCCAGCCCTTGTCTGGTGCTGGGGCGAGGGCTTCGAAGATGGGACGCAGGCGTTCCACGACCTCTGCCTCCCCGCCGACCATCAGGCTGTACCCTTCCGTCAGCCCCCAGATACCGCCACTGGTGCCGACATCCACGTAGTGGATGCCTTTCTCGGCGAGGGTTGCGGCGCGACGTTGATCGTCTTTGTAGAATGTGTTGCCGCCATCAATGACCACGTCACCTGTGGTGAGCAATTCACCCAGGGCGCGTACCACCTGTTCCGTTGGAGCGCCGGCGGGTACCATGACCCATACGGCGCGCGGCGAGGACAGTTTCTCCACGGCTTCTTCCAGGCTGAAGGCGGCCTCCAGGCCGACCTCACGCGCCAGTTCGCGGGTGATCTCCGGTGAGCGGTTGTAGCCTACCACGCGGTGACCGTGTTTCCGCAAGCGGCGTGCCATATTGGCGCCCATTTTCCCCAGACCGATGATTGCGATTTCCATTTTTCAACCTTCCTTACAGACTCTTGCTTTTTGATGGGTGGAGTAGATTGGGGCATATCTTACCCCAGAATCATCCAATCGTGATACGAATACCCGGAATTTCGCCCTGGTGTGGGTGGAGAGTTACTCGCCCTGACGTACGCGTGCCTCGGCCACCTCTTGCAACCTGGCGGGGTCGTCTACGATGCGTTCCGGGGGGAGCAAATTGCTGCGATGCAATGCTTCGCGGGTGAGCGGTGTGGCGATGGCGATTACCTCCATGCCGGCGGCCAGGGCAGCCTGCACGCCCCCCGGTGAGTCTTCGAGCACAAGGCACTCGTGAGGGAGCACGTCCAACTCTTCGGCGACCAGGAGGTAAATCTCCGGGGCCGGTTTGGGGTGTTCCACATCCTCCAGGGCGGCGATGAAGTCGAACCTGTGCCGCACGCCGAGGATATCCAGGATGTGCGCTGCCCGCGAACAGGAGGACATCGTCGCCAGGCCGACTTTGCAACCCCAGCGGCGTGCCGCGTCCAACAGGGCGATGGTGTGCGGCCACGCGCTGGCGCGAATCATCTCGGGATCCGAGAGCATCTCTTCGTACAGGGCGAGGCGCATGCGCGTCAGGACCTGCCAGGGGTGGGCGGCACCGAACTCGTCCAGGCGAGAGCGGGCGGCTTCTTCCAGGCCGAAGCGCTCGAGGATGGTCTGCGAGACGCGGCGTCGAGAGAGACCGACCACTTCTTTAAAGACCTCGATCACCTGTTCCTCGCTCAAGCGCGGGTCCAACATGCGGGCGGCGCGTGCGTAGGCCAGCGCCTTCAAGCGCTCGGTTTGTACGAGGGTGCCGTCCATATCGAAGATCAGGGCGCGGATCATCTCTCTTCCCCGTGCTGTTTGAGCAATGCGGCGGCGGCCCTGTCTACCAGGTAGGTTACCCGGCCATGTGAGGGGTGAATGCGTTGCGCGGGCCGGCGGACCGGGTCATGTGGACCCTCCAGAGTGGCCGCGAGGGCTTCGGCCTTCTCCGCTCCGCTGACCAGGAAGAGCACGTGTCGGGCGTCGTTGAAGACGCGCGGAGTGAGGGTGATGCGTTGGGTTGGTCGTCCGGCGTAGGCGGCGGTTACGACCAGGGTCGCCGTATCCGGTCCGGGGTCCGGGGGCGAGCCCGGGAAGAGCGATGCGGTGTGCCCGTCCGCTCCCAGGCCGAGCAGGACGAGGTCGAAGCGCGGCCAGAGGAGGCCGGGGTCGGCGAAGCGGCGCAGGGCCTGGGCGTAGTCTGCCGCGGCTTGTTGCGGGTCCAGTTCGCCGCGAATGCGATGGATGTTCGTCTCCGGCGCGGGGGCGTGTTCGAAGAGCAGCGCGCGAGCCTGGCCGTAGTTGCTCTCCGGATCGTCCGGTGGGACACAACGCTCATCGCCCCAGAACCAGTGGGTGACCTGCCAGGGGACGCGTTCGAGGAAGGGCCCCGTAGTGAGCAGGCGGTACAGGCGGCGCGGCGTGTTCCCCCCTGCGAGAACGACGAGGAATCGTCCACGTTGCGATACGGCTTCTCCGGCCACGTGGACGAGGTGCTCCGCCGCCGACCGGCTTAAGGATTCCGGCTCATCGCAAATTTGAAGATGGACGTTTTTCATGGGTTTCTATCGGACGAGCCGAGAGGAGGTTCCCTTACCCCGTTTTCGCCGTTGGATTGGTCGGTTCCAGAAGGAAGGTACAGGTGCTATCGCCGCGCGCCATGCATTGCGTTTCGCTGACCCGCCAGGGCGAACCAGTGGCCCAACGGGCGACCTCTTCCAATGCCCCGACCGCCGTCAGGCAGAAGGGACGGTCGGCCTGCACACCGGCGCAATAAGGGCATTGCTGGGTTGTGAAGCGCAGGCCGTTTTCCCCTGCATGGACTTCTGTGTGCACGCCGACGAGACGCCGGGCCGCCGCGCCGACGGCCTGGAGCACGGTCAACAGGCGACGGTGGGGAGGGAGGGCCTTGAGGGCGGTCTGTACCGCTCCTAGAACGCCCGGATAGGCTTCCAGCCAGGTGGTG
>RFJH01000317.1 GCA_003694975.1 Anaerolineae bacterium
ATGCGCACCCTCGGCATGACCGAAGCCGCCGAAGCCGATTGGCAGACCCTCGACGAAGAATCCCGCGCCGCGCTGGAAGCCTACGCCGCGGGCGTCAACGCCTACCTCGAACTCGCCGGAAGCGACCTGCCTCCTGAATTCAAAATCCTCGGCCTCCGGCCCGAACCCTGGCAGCCGGTGGATTCTCTTGTCTTCGGCAAACTTCTGGCCTGGGGGCTGAGCAACAACTACTACAACGAACTCATCCTCGCCTCAATCGCCCCTGAGACGACCTGGGAGAACCTGCTTGAACTCCTGCCCGAATACCCCGGCCCGGACGTCATCCCCGACGCGCAGTCCGCCGCCCTGAGCCGCACCGCCGCATCGCTCCTGGACTTCGGCCTGGTTGCCGAGACCCTCAACCCCCTCCTCCGCCCCGACCAGGGCAGCAACGCCTGGGTGGTCGGCGGTTCGCACACGGCCTCCGGCCTGCCCCTGCTGGCAAACGACCCCCATCAGACCCTCTCCATGCCCTCGCTGTGGTACGAGGTCGGCCTGCACAGCCAGGATGGGGTATATGACGTGGTCGGCGGCTCGCTGCCCGGCATCCCTGGCATTGAAATCGGCCACAATGCCTACATCGCCTGGGGCGTCACCAACGCCCGCCCCGATGTGCAGGACCTCTTCATCGAGACCCTGAACGAAGACGGCACGCAATACCTCTTCCAGGGCGAGTGGCGCGACCTCACCTTCCGCGAGGAGACCATCCAGGTCAAGGGCGCCGAGCCGGTTACGCTGACCGTGCGCATCACCCATCACGGGCCCCTGGTCTCGGACGTGGTGGAGGAAGCCGAAGGCGACCTCGCCCTGCGCTGGACGGGTCTCGATGGGCATCCGCTCCTGCAAGCCGTCCTGGGCATCAACCGCGCCCGCGACTGGGACGAGTTCCGCGCCGCGGTCGCCGATTGGGAAGTGCCCGGCATGAACTTCGTCTATGCGGATGTGGAAGGCAACATCGGCTACCAGATGAGCGGACAGGTGCCCATCCGCGCCAGCAACGACGTGCTGGGCGTTTTGCCGGTGGATGGCGCCGACGGCGCCCACGAGTGGACGGGGTTCATCCCCTTCGAGGAGATGCCCTACGCCATCAACCCCTCCGGCGATTTCTTCGCCAGCGCCAACAACCGCCCCGTCGGCCCCGATGACCCGCACTTCTTCTCGCGCTACTTCCAGCCGCCCTATCGCGTTTCCCGCATCAGTCAGGCGATTCGAGATGGGCAAAACCTGACGCCCGAAGATTTCGCCGCCCTGCAAGCGGACTGGCACAGCGCCATCAACCTCGCCGTGGCGCAGGCGCTCGTCGCCGAAGCCCATCCCACCGACCCCACCGCCCAGGCCGCCCTCGACCTGCTGCGCGACTGGGACGGGATGATGACCCCCGATAGCGGTGCGGCGGCCTTGAGCGAGGTCGCCCTGCGGCACGTCATCCGCCAGGCCGTCGCCCCGGAAATCGGCGAGGACGCGGCCGAGAAATACCTCCTGCTGGCCGCCTACCCTTACATGTTCCTGCAAAACATCCTCGATGACCCCGCCAGCCCCTGGTGGCACGGCGACCGCGCCGGCGCGCTCACCCGCGCCCTGGAAGACGCCGTGGCCGAACTGCAACCCATCCTGGGCGATGACCCCGCCGCCTGGACGTGGGGCGGGATGCACGCCATGACCTTCGCCCACCCGCTGGGGAGCATTGGCCCGCTGCGCCCTGTCTTCAATCGCGGCCCCTACCCCACCGGCGGCAACTGGAACACCGTCAACAGCGGCGCCTACTACCCCGACAAGCCCTACGCAATGGGCTTGGGGCCGGCCTACCGCATCATCAGCAACCCCGCCGATTGGGATTCGTCCATCTCCATCATCCCCACCGGGCAATCCGGCCACCCCTTCAGCCCCTACTACGACGACCAGATCGAACTCTGGCTGGCGGTGGAATACCACCCCCTGCCCTTTACGCCGGAGGCCATCGAGCGTGCTGCGGTCCACACATTGCTCCTGAACCCATAACTCCGGCAACACAAACTCATGGAGGTAGAAATTCGCCGCCCTTTGAGGAGAACTTCTGCCTCTCTGTTCTTTGATCTGCGCCCGAACATCAAGGTCAGGCAGCAAATGTACAGGTAAGGAAGAGAGAACATGGCTTGGGAACAAAACGTGATGCGTACCGTGCGTGTGCGCAATGATCAGGCAGTTGGCGTGCTCGCCCGTCTGCTCACGGCGATCTCGGAAGCCGGGGGCAACGTGGGCGGCATCACCTTGTTGACCCAGACTTCCCGCCACGTGGTGCGCGATATCACCATTTACGCCGACGACGCGGCCCACATGGAGCGCATCATCGAGGCCGTGAAAAATAACCCCGGCACCCGTCTACTCGCCGTGCGGGACGAAGTCCTGGAATTACACCAGATGGGCAAGATCGCCGTTCGTAGTCGCTACCCCATCGATTCGTTGTCCGCCCTAAGGCGCGTCTACACGCCGGGTGTGGCCGAGGTCTGCCTGAAGATTGCCGGAGACCCCGCCCTGGCGCGCCTCTACACATCCACCAGCCACCTGGTAGCCATCGTGACGGACGGCACCGCCGTGCTCGGCCTGGGTGATATCGGCCCATTGGCGGCCATGCCCGTCATGGAAGGCAAGGCGATGCTTATGGAAACGCTGGTCGGTCTCTCCGGCATACCGATTTTGCTGGATACCCGAGACCCGGATGAGATTGTCGCCACGGTAGCCCACATTGCGCCCACCTTCGCAGCCATCCAGTTGGAGGACATCTCCGCGCCGCGCTGTTTCGAGATCGAGAGCCGCCTGCAGGCAATGCTGGATAAGCCCGTCATGCACGATGACCAGCACGGGACGGCGGTCGTCGTCACCGCCGCGCTTTTGGTTGCCTCGCACGAGACCGGCATAGACCTGAAGAAAGCCACAATCGGCCAGATCGGCCTGGGGGCTGCCGGTTACGCCATTGCGCGCATGTTGATGCAGATGACCGGCAACCCTGTCCTGGGCGCGGACCTGAGCGAGGAAGCACTTAGCCGCCATGAGAGAAACGGCGGGCAGCGCGCCTCGCTGGAAGAAATCATGGCGCGATGCGATATTGTCATCGCCACCACAGGCGCTCCCGGCCTGATCAAACCGGAGATGGTGCGTCGGGGACAGATCATCCTGGCCCTCTCCAATCCCAATCCGGAGATCGAGCCGGAGAAAGCCCTGGAGGCAGGCGCAGCCTTTGCGGCGGACGGCAAGTCGGTCAACAACGTGTTGGGGTTCCCCGGCATCTTTCGCGGCGCCGTGGACGCCAATGCGCCGCGCATCACCCACAACATGCTCCTCGCCGCAGCACATGCCATCGCCGAGCACACCCCTCCCGGCGAACTGGTCCCCAACCCTCTGGAGAAAGATGTACATCGGGCGGTGGCGCGGGCCGTCGCGCGCGCCGCGTTCGAGGAGGGTATTGCCCGCGCCGAGTACATCCCTTACCTGGATGAGTAGGGCGCCTTGCAACAGCATCATTCCCCAGAGGCAAATAAATACCTGTCCGACCAACGGCCTTTTCGTGCTGTCCCTCGATTGACAGCCCGGCGGTTTCTGTGTACAGTAAAGATGAATGATGGATCGGGTTTATCCCGGCCGCGGAGCGCGGGCTAAAGCCCGCCTTTCGTTTTATCCAGCCCCCCAAAGTAAATAGTGATCAAGCATGGGTTGGGGGAAAATCTTCAGGCCATATCCCAAGATGCTGCCTCCCCGCTCAGGAGGGACAGCATTCTTTTTAGACGTAACCCATGGGTGAGTTGCTTCCTCGATTTATTCGCGGTCGCTTGTCAGCGCTTGCAGCGCTTCCTCAATCTCTTTTTGGGCCTGGCGAATGATTGCGATCAGTTCCTCCGGCGTGCGCTTATCTGAAGTATCCGGCGCGTTGGGGTTGAAGGCTTTCAGGTCGTAGTTCTTCTTGCGGATGGCCTCAATATCTTCGTACCAACTGCGTTCGCTGATGCGTTCCGGGTCATCCGGATCGAGGGCCAGTCGCTCGAAAAAGTCGTCAAAATGCTCCAGGGTCAGCGGTTGCCGCTTGGTGACCTTGATGTCCGAGAGGTCGTAGTACCAGATGCGCTGCGTGGGGCGTCCTTTGGTGAAGAAGAGCAGATTGGTCTTGGCGCCCGCCCCG
>RFJH01000053.1 GCA_003694975.1 Anaerolineae bacterium
CGTGCCAGCCAGTTCTCGCCCAGGATACGGGCGATGTCCTCGTCGCTATAGCCCTTGGCGGCGAGCAGAGGGGCCAGTTTTTGCAGGTCGGCGATGGTATCCACATCGGCGGGGACAGATTGGACGCCAAATCCCCCATCGAAATCCGATCCAATGCCCACGTGACGGGCGTCACCCGCCATCTGGCAAATGTAATCTATGTGTGCGACCACGCGCTCCAGGGTGACCTTTTGGCGCGAGTCGCCCTTGCGCCAGTCCGGCACCAGGAAGGCGTTGAAGGGCACGATGCCGATGACGCCATCTCGCTCGATGATGCCGCGTATGAGGCGGTCGCTCAGGTGACGGTTGCTCTCCACACCGGGGAGCAGGGCTGCCGGGTTGGCGTGGCTGGCGATGACCGTGCCCGGGTACAGGTCCAAGGCTTCCAGGGCTGCGGCCTCGTCCATGTGGCTGAGGTCGAGGGCAAAGCCGACTTCGGCCATGGCGTTGAGGAGGGCACGGCCTTCCTCCGTCAACGGGCCGGGCTCCCGCGTCCCGCCGCAGAAGCGCGTCCCGGCCCAGGCCAGGCCGATGATGCGCAGTCCCTCTTCCCACCACTCTCCCAGTTCGTCCGGTGAGCGAACGCCCTCCGCTCCCTCCATGAGCGGGACCAGCCCGACGGGGCGACCGTCGCTCTCCGCGTGCGGGTCCTCCCAGCGGGCGAGGAGGTCTTCCAGGTCGGCGCGGCTGCCGATGAGGCGGAACTTCTCGGGATGGTGCTCTGCCAGGCGGTGATAGGCCGTCAATTGGCCGTGATAAAGGCGATGAGCCTCATCGAAGTTGGCGTAGGCCTGGGTATCCCATTCCCCCACCCGTCGGCGCGCCGGCGCGGCGAACAGAGTCGAAAAGACCACCGCCACCCGGCCGCGCGGATACGCCGGCCAACCGAGCAGCGTATCGCCGTTGCGCTCGACCGCGAGCGAGCCGCGCTCCAGGCGACGGGTTTCTTCTGCCGAACGGGTGTAATCCCGTTCGAAGACCTGGATGTTCCAGGCCAAGTCTTCGTGGGCATCAACAAGAAGGGGCATGGGCAAAAGGTCAACGCACGCCGATCAGGCGTGCGTTCTCTCCATCAGGTTTCCGATTCCTGTTCCGGTGCGCTCGAGTCCTCGGGGGGGACGTCCTGTTGAGGCGGAGGAGGCGTTGTCTCCTCGTTTTCCTGGGCGGTCTTGGCTTCCGGCTGAGGGGCCTCTGCCTGCGGCGTCTCAGGCGAGGTCGCTGTCGTCTCGGTCTCGGCGTCAGTTTCGGATAGGGATTCGGCCTCGGCGTCCGTCTTCCCGAGTTCGAGTTCTTTGAGTTCGCGCGCCAGGGCTTTCAGGTCGCGGTCGGCATAGGCAGGCGAATCGACTTTGCGCAGGCTCAACCCAATGCGGCGTTGCTCTGTATCTATGCGGATGATACGCAATGTCACCACATCACCGACTTTGAGCACCTCTTTGGGGTGTTCAATGTGTTCTTCGCTGATCTCGGAGATGTGGATCAACCCTTCGATGTCGTTCTCCAGACGAGCAAAGGCGCCAAATTTGGTCAGGCGCGTGATGACACCCTCAACCAACTGGCCAACGCGATATTTTTCCAGTTTTTCTTTCCAGGGGTCTTCCGTCAACTGGCGCAAAGACAGGCCGATGCGTTTTCGTTCCTTGTCAATGCTGATGACCTTGACATCGACTTCCTGACCGACCTCGAGCACCTCTCTGGGGTGTTCTACGCGCTCCCAGGACAATTCGGAGAGATGGATGAGGCCATCGGCCCCACGGATATTGACAAACGCGCCGAAGTTCGCCAGGCTGGTGACGCGGCCGCGATATGTCTTGCCGACTTCGAGTTCCTCGATGACGCGTTCTTTGATTGCCTGGCGCGATTCATCACTGGCGGCCCGCTCGGAGAGAATCAGGCGTCGGCGGTTGCGGTCCACTTCAATGATGCGCACCGCGATCGGCTCGCCGACCATCTTCCCCCAGCGCTGCTCAGGCGTATCACCGACGGCGATGCTTCGCCGCAACGTGCTGACCTGGGACGCCGGAACAAACCCCCGCAAGCCCTCAATCATGACGATCAGGCCACCTTTGTTGTAGCCGCTGATGGTGCTTTCAATGACTTGCTTTTCCTCCAACATGCGCTCGACGTGGTCCCAAGCGATTTGTTCTAAGGCGCGCGTGTAGGAGAGCACCACGTTTCCGTTCGCGTCCTCAGGATTCAGAACGTAGACCGGAATGCGTTGTCCAACCTCAAAGGACTCTCTTTCTTCGGCAGGGATCTGATCGTACTCGCGCCCGGCAATAACACCTTCTGACTTGGCTCCAATGCTGACCAGGATTTGCCCTTCCTGGATGCTGGCGATGATTCCTTCTCGCACTTCGCCTTGTTGAGGCAACTCCACGCGGAAGGCTTCCGATTCAAGAAGGGTTGCCATGTTTTGTTCGTTATTGTTATTCGGGTGTTCCACCTGGGGTGTTTCTTCAGGCGCGACCCCCTGCCCGTTTGGGGCTTCGTGTTGTTCCATATCGTGACCGACTCCAAACAAAAAGTGTGAGGGGGATTATAACAGGGGATGGGAGGTATTGGCAACCCTTAGAGGCGGTTGAAGTTCGAACTTCGTGGTGGCATACGGGTTTCCTAAAGTTGTCAGGGCACCCTTTACCTATGACCGGATCACCCCTTGCAGGCCATTTTCCGTCACCGCAGTCAATCGGACGGTGTCTAGCATGTTCCAGCGAGGCTCTGAGGAGGTGGCTTCCACGCGCAGGTAATTACCTGTCAGGCCGCGCAGTCGCCAGTGACCGTTGGGCAACTGCTCGGCAGCCTCCCACAACACGCTCATCTCTCGGCCCACGAAACGTTCCCGATAAGCCCGCGCCATCTCATCGAAGACTGCTCGCAGCATGGCATTGCGTTTCTTTCGCACCGGGTGCGGCACCTGGTCGGCCATCCGGGCCGCGGCCGTCCCTGGTCGCGCGGAGTAGGTGAACACATGCCCGCCCGCAAATGCTATCTCGCGCACGAAGGCCACCGTTTCGGCGAAATCCTCATCACTTTCCCCGGGAAAGCCGACAATGACATCCGTTGTGATGGCGAGATCGGGAATGCGGGCGCGCGCGTCGGCGACCAGTTGGCGGTAACTTTCCGGTGTGGTTTTGCGCGCCATGCGCCGCAGAATGCGCGCACTGCCGGATTGGAGGGGAAGGTGCAGATGCGGGCACAACCGCCCGTCATTCCATAGGGAGAAGAAATCGGATTCCAGATCCCACGGTTCCAGGGATGAGAGGCGCAAGCGAGGGACGTCACTCTCGCTCAAGATGGCACGTACCAGGTCGCTCAGGTGAAGCCCCAGGTCGCGCCCCCATGAGCCGAGGTGGACGCCGGTGAGCACCACTTCCTTTGTCCCACCGCGCTGTGCGGCGTGGACTTCGGCCAATACGTCTGGAATGGGGACAGAGCGTCCTCGTCCGCGTGCCAGGGTGGTGATGCAGAACGTACAGGCGTTATCACAGCCATCCTGCACTTTGATGAAGGCACGCGTGCGTGCCCGTAGGCCGGGGAGTGGCTGGCGCTCCAGCGGCTCCAGGTCAAACGCCTCCTCCGGCAGGTTGAGCACCTGCGCGACCAGGGACTCCTTCTCCGCATTGCGCACCACCCGGCGGACGCGCGGTAGCGCGGCCGCGGCTTCCGGCTCCATCGTCGCCCAGCATCCTGTGACGACGATTCCTCCTACACCCGCACGGGCCGCGCGCCGGACCTTGCCGCGCGAATCTGAGGCCGCCTGTACGGTCACGGTGCAGGTGTTGACCACGGCCAGATCGGCCTCCTCCGGTGTGGCGACAATCTCATGCCCTGCAGCGCGAAATTGTCGCGCCATGCTTTCGATCTCGGCCTGATTCAGGCGGCAGCCAACGGTATCCAGATAAATCTTCATCGTTCTCCTGTGACGGTGGCATCGCACCGCCTACGGGTTTAATACCATAAAATCATCAAACAAGATATCTACACCGGCTTCATCGAACGCGCCCACGATGAGCCCTACGCCTCCTTCCGAGAATTCTCCGTCCTGCGCCATAGCCAGAGGAGCATCGTTGACGTAGAACACCAGCGTGTCCATGACGCAATCTGCCCGAAGATGGTTGGGAGCGTCCTTCTGACGGATGACTTCGTTATAACGCATCTGCTCCTGTCCCAGGAGGGCGGCGCGTCCCTGACTCATCTTGCCGAGACCGTAGTAGCCATCGCTGCTGATGACAAAGAAGTAGAAGTTCTGTTCGTCCCGGTAGCGGCAAATCAGGCCAAAGCGGTTTTCGCGCGGGCCGGCGAGGCGCAGGGTGTTGACCTCGATGCGGGAGTCGCGAAACTCCTGTCCCGTCGGCGTGGCCCACAGGTTGTAATGTGGCTCGCTGACCAACATGCGGTAGCCGCCACGGTCGTAATCCATGATGCCGACCGGTGCAGCCAGACGAGGCCAGCCACTGTCTCGGTTGGAGAAATCGTCTTGAAAGAGGATTTCCCCGGAGGCGGGGGCCGGCTCGATCGGGAGGGTTACCTGACAGGCAAGGAGCAGAGCAAGACTTATGAGGGAAGTTAGCAGGGCGCGTTGAGCGACCATGAGCCCCTCGATTGTATCAGAAAGTATGGCCGGGATGACCGCTTCCGTCTTTAGGGGAAGTATCGCCGTATGAGTTCCTCGGCCTGCTGCCCTTCCGGCGCATCGGCACCCAGGTCACGGGCGCGCAGGAGATGAGGATAAGCCGGCGCGAGTTGCCCCTGTTGCAGATAAAGCACCGCCATATGCAAATGTGCGGCAGCCAGATCGGGATCGGCATCCAGGGCGCGTTGCAAATACATCTTCGCCTCATCTATTTGACCGAGGTGCAGATACGCCCAACCGAGGATGTCCAACGAGGAGGGAGTTTCGGGAGCAAGAAGCACGGCGCGTTGCGCCGCGGGCAAACCGACATCCTCCAGGTGCACGCCGTAGTGTACACAAAACGCTGCCAGGAGGCGCCAGTATAAGGCTTCTTGCGGAGCCAGTTCTGTTGCGTAGCGGTATTCGGCCAGGGCAGCGGGGATCTCCCCGGCCTGGGCATAGGCTTCGCCTAACGCGACGCGCCAGGCGGGGTTCTGTGGTTCCAACGCCACGGCGCGTTCCAACTCGTTCACGGCACGCGCGGCATCTCCCCGTCGCTGCCAGTACAGGCCGCGCAACACCCGTACCAGCGGCGAATCGGGACCGAGGCGCAGCGCCTCGTCCAGGTAGGCGCGCCCGTCCGTGCCGAGGTGCTGTGCGGCTTCCCCGTGCAGTGCCCAGGCCTCGGCATACGCAGTGTTGACCTCGTGTGCACGGGCGAAGGCCATCTCGGCCAGCCGCCACTCGCCCAGGGCGGCAAGTCCCTGGCCGATGCGGGCGAAGCGGTACGCCTCGTCATCCTGGGAGAGCGCCGCGCCCAGCGCGAGGGTCATTTCCTGCGCGGAGGTTGCCAGAGAGGGATCTTCCTGGGCGGCGCGGTTGAGTTCGGTGAACGCCTCGGAAGGCGATTCCACCGTCAGAAGCAACCCCAGGCGATAGCGCGCTCCGGCGTCCTGCGGCGACAGGGTGAGCAGCCCGCGATAGGCTTCGATGGCAGCGGGAAAGTTAAAAAAGGGACCGTCATACACCATTGCCAGGCGCCGGTACAGGTCTTCTGAGAGAAAGCCGTCGGCGTGCAGGGTTTCCCAGGTCTTCAGGGCCTGGAGGCGATTGCCCTCTTGCCAAAGAGCATCGCCCAGGGCCAGACGTCCTTCGGGCGAGAGACCCGCGCTTCGGTCGGCGCGTTGGAGAAAGTCCAGGGCGCGATCCGGCTGTCCTGCCCGGAGCGCGGCGAGACCGGCGCGTTCCCACAGGTCTCCGCGCCAGGGCAGGCGTCGGGCTGCGTTCTGATAGTGGGTAGCAGATACCTCGTAGAGGCCGGCGCGCCATGCCCGGTCTGCCTGTTGGACATCTTGCAGGCCGAGGAGGGTTGATGGGGCAGAGACGAGCACCAACAGCAAGAAAAGTACCCCTAGCACGCGCGCAGGCGTTCGGGATGCGGCCATAGGAGTATTATATCGGTTGTCCATGTCCTGAGCGCGTGCTATAATCGCTTTGCAAACATGTCATCCTTCTTCGCGCAAATTTTTACCCTCCTGACAACCCCGCCGGGAAACCTGATCTACCACCTGACGCTCGTGTTTTCCATCGCGGGCGCGTTGCAGGCGGCGTTTACCCACTGGCGGTCGAGCGAGTTCCCTCAGACGAGGCGCACCCTTCTGGGGCTGGGGGTTTTGCTGGTCATGCAACTTGCCTTATTCGTCCTGGGCGGCCTCGGTTGGCAGGGAATCACCGAGCCGGCGCTTTTCCTGCCCCCGCTTGACCGTGCTGTGAGCGTAGTCGGCTTGCTCTGGCTCACCTGGTTGTGGCTTTTCCCCGAACCGAGTCGCCTGGCAGATGCGGGGACCCTCCTGCTCACCTTTCTGATCGCGACAGGCGCCGCGCTGGGTCTGGTGAACTGGGGACAATACCCTCTGGGATCGGCGTTCAACCTCACGGTGCAGGATTTGATCTGGCAGACGTTTGCGCTGGCCATCATCGCCCTGGGGGTCAGTGTCCTTCTTGTCCGTAAGCCGAACGGATGGGGGAACGGCCTGGCAATGCTCCTCCTCGCTGCCGTTGGCCATCTGGCCCACCTGCTCTTTCCTGAGAGCGGAAGTTACGCCGGTAGCGTTCGGCTGGCGTACATGGCCGCCTACCCCATTTTGCTGACCTTGCCACAACGATTCCCTTCACCGGCCACCCGCCCTACCTCTATCAAACGTGTCAAACCTCATATCCCGGAGCGCCGGCGTTATAGCACCGACCCCAAGACGTTCCACGCTCTCCTTGCCCTGGCTGCCGAGATGGACGCGGGCAAGATCAGCCACGCCATCACGCGCGCCATTGCTCAGACCATGTTGGCCGACCTGGCCTTCCTCATCTACTTAACCGACGACAAGAATCAACTTATTATCGCCAGTGGTTACGACCTGATCCGTGAGGAGAACCTGGAAGGCGCCAGCCTGAGCCGCGATGTGGTCCCTCTGCTGGCCACCGCCGTTCAGCGTGGGCGTCCCTTGCGTCTGCCCGCCAGTAGCACCTCAATAGATTTGAAAGGACTGGGCGATCTGCTTGGCCTGGGTAACCCCGGCCATCTTCTGCTTGGCCCTATCGTCACCCCGGAGAAAGAACCCCTCGGTGGTTTGCTCTTGCTTTCCCCTTATTCCAACCGTCTCTGGAGTGCTGAGGATCAATCGTTTCTCACCAACATTGCCGCCTCGCTCGTCCCCATCATCCAGCGTGGGCAACGCCTGGCCTCACTGGCCGATAAGGAAAAAGAGTTTCAGGAGCGATTGGAAGAGGCGCAGGCGCGCATTGAAGACCTGGAGCGCCGGAACGAAGAACTTTCCGCTCAACTGCAGGCTGCTCAAGAAAGAATCCGCCAGAGTGAGAGCCAGGCTGAAGATATGGCCGCTCTCCTGGCCGTCCAGGAAGAGGCTCAGCAGACCATCGCTCGCTTGAAGAAAGAAAACGAAGAACTGCGCGCTGCTCTGCATGGCGAGGCGGTGGGCTCGCCCAGGGAGGTGGCTCACCTTGAGAAAGAGTTACGCCTGACCCTGGAAGAGGTCGCCCGTTTGCAAAAGGCCCTCGCCGAGGCCAATATGAAGATTGACGAACTGAAACAAGGGAGCAGGGTTGCCCAGATCAGTGAACAGGCCGAGGTCGTGGCCTCCATCTCCCAGGAATTGCGTCAACCCATGTCCTCCATCATTGGCTACACCGACCTCCTCCTCGGCGAATCGGTGGGCATCCTCGGCGCGCTACAGCGCAAGTTCGTGGAACGCATTAAAGCGGCTACCGAACGAATCGGCAGCCTGATAGACGATTTGATCCAAATCACCACCCTCGAATCCGGCCTCAGCGAACTCAAGCCCGAGCCGGTGGACCTGAACTTGATCATAGACAATGCTCTGGCCTATACCAGCAGCCAGGTGCGCGAGAAGAACATCACCGTCCACCTCGACCTCCCCAAGCATACCGTCCCCATTTACGCCGACCGCGAGGCGTTACAGCAAATCCTGATTCACCTCCTGCAAAATGCCAGTGCCGCATCCCCGGTCGAAGGAAAGGTCACCCTGCGCGTCCAGACCAGGATGGAAGATGGCGAAGAGTACGTCCTCATCCAGGTTTCTGATACCGGGGGCGGCATCCCTGCCGAAGACCTGCCGCGCGTCTTCACCCGCCTCTATCGAGCCGATAACGTCCTGATCCAGGGCGTGGGCGACACCGGCGTGGGCCTCTCCATTGCCAAGGCCCTCACCGAAGCCCAGCACGGTCGCATCTGGGTGGAGACCGAGATGGGGGTTGGTTCCACGTTTAGTGTCCTCCTCCCCGTATCCGGGAAGCCACCTGCTTCTGAAGAGACTACCACTCCCTCCGACGAGGACTGAGCCATGCAGGCCATACGTCAATTGTTCGGTGGGATTGCTCTTGCGGTGATATCCGTGGGGCTGCTCCTGGGAGGGTTCTCTCTCGCTTTGGCCGAAGGGCTTCCGCCTGTCCATCCCGCGACCGCTTCCCCCACACCCCCATCTGCCGCCCCACTTACCCCTCCTCCCAC
>RFJH01000318.1 GCA_003694975.1 Anaerolineae bacterium
GGAGGGGAGAGGGGGGCGGGGTTGAGGTCGGCATCTGCCGGTTTGCAGGCCCGCAGGCCCAAAGTCCGCTCAGCAGCGCTCCGGCGAGCAGAAAGAAAAGAGATCGCTTCGCTTGACGAGTACGCATTCCTGGCATTATACTCATCTTTGGCGGGGTGTAGCGCAGATGGCAGCGCACCGCGTTTGGGACGCGGGGGTCGGCGGTTCAAGTCCGCCCACCCCGACTGAGAAGGCCGCCGAGGGTCTCCGGCGGCTGTTCTATGCTAAAATACATCGTGGAGGAAGCCTATGGCCCGTCGAACGGTTGATGGCGTGATCGAGGCCGTGCGCTATGCGCCGGATGGGAAAATCGCCCTCGTGCGCGTCTATGAACGGCGCGGCCCGACGTTCTCCGACCACATTCTGCTCGACCGCCAGGCGCTGCTCGAACGTCTCAAGAGCGGCCAGCGCTTTGTGACCGGCAGGCGTCGCCCGCTTTGGGGGCACACGTTTGAACTCGGCAAACCGGTGCGGGCGATCCAACGCGATGGTGAGGAGTTCATCACCGCCGATGGCGACCACGCCCGTGGAGATGACCTGGCCGACACGCCCCGCTTCTAAGTCAGAGCACCGACCACGATGAAACTGATTGACCAGACCCCCTTTCTCGCAGAAAAAGGCAAAATCACCCTCTTCGATCGACTGAGAGGCACGCTGCGATACGGTTTCTCGTGGTATCCGGAATTGCAGGCGCAGCAGGTCATCATCGCCCACCTGCAGAAGCACCTGGGCGATAACTTCACCCTCTTGCGCAACTTCCCTCTGGGGGAAACGGGCGTCCACGTCCCGATGATCCTGATCGGCCCCCCCGGCATTTACATGCTCTACGCCACCCACTGGCGCGGAGTCTACCGGGTGAAGGGCGACGAGATGGGGACCATCAGCGGGAACACCTTCAAGCCGGTCTCGATCAACCTGGTGCGCCGCACGGCGCGGCTGGCACGCGCTCTGGAGGTTTACCTGCGCAGGCAACTCTCGGAAGACATCGCCGACGTGCATGCCGTGCTCCTGGCGGCGGACCCCGGCATGCATGTCGAGTCCACGCGTCCGGAAGTGCGCATCGTGATGCGCGACGCGCTGGAGCACTTCGCGACCTCCCTCCTCCAGGAACGCCCGATTTACAACGCGGAGGCGGTGCGCCGCCTGGTAGACCGCCTGATGGAGACCATCCGACCGCCGGAGGCGGAACTCGAAGTGCCGGAAGACGATGAGTTCTTCGTCGAGGAGAAGCCGAAGAAGAGACCGGCGCCGCGACCTGCCATAGCGCCCACCGTCCGCCCGCCGCGGCGCGTCCCTGCCGCGTTGCGGGGGTTCGCCGGGCTCAGCGCCCGTCAATGGGCCGTGCTGTTGATCCTCGGCGCCATTGAAATCTGTGTGTTGATCGGTATGATCCTGGTCGTTCTGCTGAACACCTGATCGGTGAAAACGGCAAGTCCGGGTCGCACGCTGCTCCAACCGGCCTTTTGATTTACGAGAGCGAGTCTTGACATCTCCTTTCCTTTCCATCATCATCCCCGCTCACAACGAGGAGCACCGCCTGCCCCACACTCTGGAGCAGGTGTTTGCTTTCCTGACACGTCAGACATACCCTTCCGAGGTGTTGGTCGTGGAGAACGGCAGCCGGGACGGGACACTGGCCGTAGCCCAACGCTTTGCCCGTCGCCATAAGGGGCTGCGCGTCTTCCATGAGGAGAAAGCCGGCAAAGGACTGGCCGTGCGGCGCGGCATCCTGGAGGCGCGCGGCGAATACCGCTTCCTCTGCGACGCCGACCTCTCCATGCCCATCGAGGAACTGCCGCGCTTCCTCCCCCCGGCACTGCCCGAAGCCGAAATCGTCATCGCCTCGCGCGAGGCCCCGGGCGCGGTCCGCTATAACGAACCGTTTCACCGCCACCTGACCGGGCGCGTGTTCAACCTCATCATCCGCCTGCTCGTCCTCCCCGGCCTGCAGGATACCCAATGCGGTTTCAAGTGTTTTCGCGCCGACGTGGCCGAAGACATCTTCCCCCGCCAGACGCTCACCGGCTGGGCATTCGATGTTGAGGTGCTGGCCATCGCCCGTCTGCGCGGCTACCGCATCGTGGAACTCCCCATCCCCTGGTATTTCAATGCGGAAAGCAAGGTCAGCGTGGTACGCGATTCCTGGCGCATGTTCCTCGACCTGCTACGCATCCGCCGCAACATCCGGCAAGGGATATACGATGAGACGCCCTGAACCGCACGACCTTCCCCCATGCCCGACTCTGGAACTCGAACGCGACCTGTGGGAACGCGGCCTGCGACGCGTCGGCGGCGTGGACGAGGCGGGACGCGGCGCCCTGGCCGGCCCCGTGGCCGCCGCTATCGTCATCCTCCCGCCGGACCCGAACCTCTCGCAGGTCCTGAAGGGAGTGCGTGATTCCAAACAGATGACCCCTCACCAGCGAGAGCACTGGGCGGAGGTGATCAAGCGCCTCGCCCTGGCATGGGAGGTGGGGTTTGCATCGGCGGGCGAGATTGACGCCATCGGCATCGTCCCCGCGACGCGCCTGGCCGTGCAACGCGCCCTGAAAGCCCTCTCGCAAACACCCGAACATCTCTTGCTCGACTACCTCGTGCTCCCCAACTGTCCCATCCCCCAGAGCAGCCTGGTCAAAGGCGACCGACGCTCTCTGAGCGTGGCGGCGGCCTCCATCCTGGCGAAGACCGCTCGCGATGCGTTCATGCGCGCCCTGGCCGAAGAACACCCCGGCTATGGCCTCGCCCAGAACAAAGGTTACGGCACGCGCCGCCACCGGGACGCCATCCGACGCCTGGGGCACAGCCCCATCCATCGCCGCAGTTTTTCCCTCAAGGCATGACGTGTCACCTGTACCGGACTTTGGCCTTCTGAGACGACACTTTCCAAAAGCGGCCCTTCGGCCATGCTCAGTACAGGTGACACGTTAAGCAAAGTGGAAACTCACTTCGCCTGACGAGTCCGCAAGCGGCCGGCGATGGCCTTCGTCGCTTCGGCGACCAGGGAGGGGAGGAACAACAACGGCAACATCAACTCCCATTGCGCCCACCCCAAGGGGACGGTATCGAAGATCGGATTGAGGAAGGGCAGATAGATTACCGCCAGGAGCAAGGCCAGGGATGCCAGGACGGCGTAGTTCATATTGCGATTGCTGAACACCCCGATCTTGAGCAGAGGATAATACTCGGACCGGGCCGTATAGGCGCGCAGCAACTCGGAGAACGAGAGTGTGACAAAAGCCATTGTCTCGCCGAACTCCGGGGTCTCCGGGTGTGCGCGCAGACCAACCCAGTACGCGCCCAGAGTCGCCGCGGTGATGGCGATGGTCTGAATCAAAATGCCCACCTGCATGAAGCGGTTGATAATTGGCTCGTCCGGTGGACGGGGCTTCTGCTGCATGATATCGGGATCGCCTTTCTCCGTCCCCAGAGCGAGGGCGGGAGCACCATCGGTGATCAGGTTGAGCCACAGAAGTTGGATGGCAGTCAGGGGGGAGGGCAGCCCGGCCAGGGTCGCCAGGAAGATGGACATGATCTCGGCCAGGTTGCAGGAGAGCAGATAGAAGACGAATTTGCGAATGTTCGAGTAGATAACGCGCCCCTGCTCGATGGCTGCGACAATGCTGGCGTAGTTGTCATCGGTCAGGACCATATCGGCGGTCTCTTTGGCCACATCGGTGCCCGTGATGCCCATTGCGATGCCGATATCGGCGCGCTTGATGGCCGGGGCGTCGTTTACCCCGTCACCCGTCATGGCGACCACTTCACGGTTGGCCTGGAGGGCGTCCACGATGCGCATCTTGTGCTCCGGCGAGACTCGGGCAAACACGTCCGTGTGACGGATCTCCTCGCGCAGGCGTTCGTCGTCCAGGGCATCCAGGTCGGCGCCGGTGAGCACGTGGCCGTCGTCCTGGCGGATCAGGCCAATGGAGCGGGCGATGGCGCGCGCCGTGTTGGGGTAATCCCCGGTAATCATCACCGTGCGAATGCCGGCCTCCCGCGCCTTCTCCAGCGCCGGGCGGACTTCGGGGCGCGGCGGGTCAATCATCCCCACCAGGCCGACGAAGACCAGGTCTTGCTCCAGTTCCTCGGGCGGGGCACCCTCGTCGGGCACATCATGCTCCACGCGGTAGGCCAATCCGAGCACGCGCAGAGCATCGGCGGTCATGGCATCGTTGGCAGCCAGGATTTCCCGTCGTTTGGCCTCCGTCAGGGGCCTGGACACGTCGTCCATCGTCTGGTAACGAGTGCACAGGTCGAGGATGACGTCCGGCGCGCCCTTGACGGCGATCACGTCCCAATCCCGGAGGTGGTCATCGTAGAAGGGGGAGATATCCTCCGGGCGAGGTTCCCGCACGTCGTGTACGGTGACCATGCGCTTACGCTCCGAGTCAAAAGGCACCTCGCTCTCGCGCGGGTAGGCACTCTTGACATCAGGAGGAAGGGCGCCGGCTTTGATAGCCGCCACCAGAAGCGCCCCTTCGGTCGGATCGCCGACAACGCGGTAGGTTTGTTGCATCTCCTGAGCGCCGGTGATTTCCAGTTCGGCGTCGTTGTTGAGCACGCCCAGCCAGAGGGCGGTCAGGGCGGCAGGGTAATCGGCGATGTTGATTTTCCTTCCCTCGTGGTAAAACTCGCCATGCGGGGAATACCCTGAGCCGGTGATTTCGATGAAATGACCGTCCACCCACAGGCGGGTGACGGTCATTTCGTTCTGGGTCAGCGTACCGGTCTTATCCGAGCAGATGACGGTGGCCGAACCCAGGGTCTCAACGGAGGCCAGGCGGCGGATCAGAGCATGACGCTTGATCATCTCACGCATGCCAAGCGCCAGGCTGATGGTCACCACGGCGGGGAGACCTTCCGGCACGGCGGCGATGGCCAGACTGACGGCGATGAGGAACATATCCAGGGGGTTGTAGCCACGCAGCCAGCCGACGAGGAAGACGATGGCCGAGATGACCAGGGTAGCCCAGCCGAGGGTCTTTCCCAGTTGGTCGAGGCGGCGCTGCAAGGGAGTTGGCTCCTCCTCAACGGATTGCAGCATGGTGGCAATCATGCCCAACTGGGTACGCATGCCGGTGCTGACTACCACCCCTCGCCCGCGCCCATAGACAACCAGGGTGCCCATGAAGGCGGTGTTCTTGCGGTCGCCGAGGGGGATGTTCTTTTCCAGGACGGTCGCAGCGTTCTTGTGGACGGGGCGAGATTCTCCGGTGAGGGAGGCCTCTTCCACACGCAGGTTGACGGCCTCCAGAAGGCGTATGTCCGCCGGAACGTAGTTGCCTGCTTCAAGGAAAACGATATCGCCGGGGAC
>RFJH01000319.1 GCA_003694975.1 Anaerolineae bacterium
CACCAAACTCCTGACCTTCAAGGTCGCCGGTATGGCCGCTTCAAAAGTCAAAGAGGCAATTGGAGATATCGCCAAAGAAATCTGGGATGTAAGAGAGTAACCTGTACACACAGCCCGATCGACTCATGGGGAGACGGTCAGCCGTCTCCCTGTTTATTTTCCTCCACGTTTCTTGCCAGAAGGTCCCTTCCCTCCAAAAACGGTTTCCTTCAGTGCTGCGATCTCGCGGGGAGTAAGAAAGCGCCACTGTCCGGGTTTCATCGTCCCCAGGTGTAGGGTGGCTATGCGCACACGAATTAGTTTGACCACCGGTAGGCCGATTCGCGCGCACGTCCGTCGAATCTGGCGCTTGCGTCCCTCGCGCATCACAACGCGCACCCAGGCCCCCTTCCCTGCCAGCCCGATCACGCGAACGTCCGCCGGAGCGGTCCGGGTGCCGTCCTCCAACACCACGCCCCGCCGCCAAGCCTCCAGTTGTTTCTCGTCCGGACGGCGCGCCACGAGCACTTTGTACTCCTTTTCGTGCCCATAGCGCGGGTGCGTCAGGCGATGGGCCAACTCGCCGTCGTCGGTCATCAGAATCAACCCCTCGCTGTTCAGGTCCAGACGCCCGACGGGATAGAGATGCCCCTCCACGGGAATCAGGTCGCGTACTTTGCGGCGCGGGTCCTTGCTATCCACCTCGGAGAGCACGCCGCGCGGCTTGTAGACCGCGATGTACGTCTTCGATGCGGGAAAGTTCAGCCGCCTGCCATCTACGCGTATCTCATCCCGTTCCGGATCGGCCTTCTGACCCAGAACGGCCACCCGGCCGTTCACCTGCACGCGGCCTTCGGCGATAATTTCCTCACAGGCACGTCGCGATCCCAGACCGGCGCGCGCCAGCAGTTTTTGCAATCGCTCCTCCGGCATCGCTCGCCTCACCCTTTCAACGCTGCGTCATGCCCATTGTTAGCCTCCGCTTCGGGCAACTCAAGAGGGGGCAACTCGCTCAACGAATTCAGGCCAAAATATTGCAGGAACTCCGCCGTCGTACCGTAAAGGATAGGACGCCCAGGCCCTTGAGCACGACCCACCTCCTGTATCAGCCCCTTCGAGAGCAAACTGCGGATCACCCCATCGCTGTTCACACCGCGCACCGCGTCCACCTGGGGACGGGTCACCGGCTGACGGTAGGCGATGATTGCCAGGGTCTCGAGTGCGGCGCGGCTCAGATGACCGGTCGCTTCCAGGCCAAGAAAACGCTCGATCAACGGTGCAGCCTGCGGGGCGGTCGTCAACTGGACACGGTGATGATGTCGTTGCAAACGCAGCCCGCGTCCCTGCAGGTCGGCTTCCAGGGCTTGCAAACCTCGCGATACCTCCGAGGGCGTGACCTCCAAAGCCGCGGCCAGTTGAGAAATCGGCACCGGCTCCGTGGCTACGAAAAGCAGGCTCTCCAATTGCGCAGGCAGCGACAACCCCACATCGCTTTCCATATCGCTCATGCTATAATACACTCCTGTTCGATAACGATCTTTCTGAACCAACACCGTAACACGAAATCCATTCCGCAAGCCACAAGCGACACACACGTCGCACTACATGCTCCTCACGTAGTTCTCACAGAGTAATTTCGATGATGCCCAAAAAGTACGTTCTCCTCATCACGCTCACCCTGGCTCTGACTACTCTTGCCTGCACCATCCACCTGGGTGGGCCGGAGATCCCCGAGCCCCCCATTCCGGTCTCCACCGAGGCGGCGCAAAGCCTGCAAGAGGAAGTTCAGCGTGCCCTCACCGAAGGCGCGCAGACAGGCTTTGTCATCATCACCTTCACCGAGGAGCAAATCACCTCGTACCTGACGTTCAAACTGCAAAACCGCCCGCAGCCCATGTTTCAGGACCCTCAGGTCTATCTGCGGGACGGCGAAATGCGAATCTACGGCACCGCCCGACGAGGGTATTTCGTCGCCAACATCGGCATCGTCCTCACCGTCGGCGTAAACGAACAGGGAAAGCCGGACATCCGTATCACATCCGTGGACTTCGGCCCCTTCCCGGTACCCGACGGCCTGAAAGAGGCCCTCACGGCCATCATCGAAGAGGCTTATACCGGCGCTTTGGGCCCGGTGGCGACCGGCTTTCGCCTGGAAAGTATCACCATCCGCGACGGTCTGATGGTCGTCGCCGGTCGGATCAAGTAGCGGTAGGATTATACCAGTATCAACCGTTGGGATGACGAACGCGTTGCCTGCGTTGAAACGAACACCCGTGCGGGGACCTCTGGTCGCCGCCTTGCTGGCGCTTCTCACCCTCTCGCTCGTCGGCTGCCGCATACCACGCCTCTCGCGCGGCGATATCCGCGTCTCCATCACCGCCGACGGGGAGACGCGGCAGATTGACCTGCCGGCAGGGAGCACCGTCGCGGAGGCGCTTCAGGCCGCCGGGATCGAGTACGGCGGCCTCGATCGCAGCGAACCACCGTTCTACGCCGTCCTGTCGGATGGGGACCACATCCGCCTGATTCGCGTTCGCGAAGCCTTCGAGACGAAAAACGAAGTCATCCCTTTTGAACGGCGCGTGGTGCGCAACGAGTCCCTGCCGGAGGGAGAGAGCCGACTCATCCAGATGGGCGTCAACGGCCTGCAGGAATTGACATATCGCATCGTCTACGAGGACGGGGAAGAGGTCAGCAACACCATCGTCAAGACAACCGTCTTGCAGACGCCGGTGCCGGAGATCGTCATGGTTGGGGTACGGGCTTCCTTTGCTCCTCTGTCCATCTCAGGCCGCCTGGCCTACCTGGCCGGGGGGAACGCCTGGATTATGGAAGAGAGCACGAGCAACCGCCGCCCCCTGGTCACCACCGGCGACCTGGACGGACGCGTCTTCGCCCTCTCACCGAACGGCGACTGGTTGCTCTACACCCGCAAGTCGGACGCGCCTCCAGAAGAGGAAATCAACACTCTCTGGGTCGTCAGCACGATAGACAAAACCCCGCGTCCCATCCGCCTGAAAGTATCGAATGTGGTACACTTCGCCGGTTGGGTGCCGGGCCGCGCCAACACCGTAGCCTACTCCACCGTCGAGCCGCGCGCCAACGCCCCCGGCTGGCAGGCCAACAACGACCTGTACATGGTCACCTTCGGCGGCAGCGGTTGGGTTGGCACTCATCGGGAAGTCATCGAAGCCAATTCCGGTGGCGTCTACGGCTGGTGGGGCACCATCTTCGTCTGGTCGCCCGACGGTCACCTGGCCTACGCCCGTCCAGACGAAATCGGCCTGGTGGATGTAGATAAGGGCTACTTCAAACCCTTCATGGCCATTACTCCTCTCCAGACCCACAGCGACTGGGCCTGGATCCCCGGGCTGACCTGGGGCGCCGACAGCCGTACCCTCTATGTCGTCACACACGCTCCGCCGACCGGCCTGATCAACCCCGAAGAATCCCCTTTCTTCGATCTAAGTGCCATCTCGCTGGTCAACGGCACCCTGGTCACCCTTGTCCCGCAGACCGGCATGTTCGCCTACCCTAGCGCCTCGCCGCTGCGCACGTCCGGGAACGAAAAGGCCTACCACATCGCCTATCTGCAGGCCATCTTTCCCGCTCAGAGCGAGACCAGCCACTATCGCCTGGCCGTGATGGACCGCGACGGCTCCAACCGCCGCGTGCTCTTCCCCCCCGAAGACGCCCCGGGCATGGAACCACAAACCCCTGTCTGGGCGCCCGAACCGCTGCCAGAGCAAGAAGGAGACTTCGTCGCCGTCATCTATCAGGGCAACCTGTGGCTGGTGGATACTCTCAGCGCCCAGGCCTACCAGGTGACCGGCGATGGCCTGATCACCCGCATTGACTGGAAATGAACGCTCCAATCCTTACTTGTTCTCGAGGACAATTATGCGCATTCTGATTACCGGTGCCGCTGGCTTCCTCGGCTCCCATCTCTGCGACCGCCTTCTCGCCGAGGGTCACGAAGTCATCGGCATGGACAACTTCATCACCGGCAACCCGCAAAACCTCGCCCACCTCGCCGGCAACAAACGCTTCACGTTCTACGAGCACGACGTCTCGAATTACATCTTCGTGCCGGGCAAAGTGGATGCCGTGCTACACTTCGCCTCCCCGGCCAGCCCAAACCCGAAATCTCCGCGCGCCTATTTCAATCTCCCCATTCAGACGATGAAAGCCGGTGCGCTGGGCACGCACAACACCCTGGGAGTCGCCAAGGCACACGGCGCGAAATACATGCTCGCATCCACAAGCGAAATCTACGGCGACCCCCTGGAACACCCACAGAAAGAAACCTACCCCGGCAATGTGGATCCCATCGGGCCGCGCGCCGTCTACGACGAGGCAAAACGCTTCGCCGAAGCGCTGACCATGGCCTATCACCGCACCCATGGGGTGGATACACGCATTGTGCGCATCTTCAACACCTACGGCCCGCGCATGGACCTGGAAGATGGCCGCGCTCTGCCCAACTTCCTCAAGCAGGCGCTCCTCGGTCAGCCCCTCACCGTCTACGGCGATGGCAGCCAGACGCGCAGTTTCTGCTACGTGGACGATTTGATCGAGGGCATCGTACGCCTGCTCTACTCCGATGAGCATCTCCCCGTCAACCTGGGAAACCCCCACGAGATGACCATCCTGGAGTTCGCCGAAGCAATCAACCGCATTACCGGTAACAAAGCCGGTGTGGTCTTCCTCCCTGATGCCCGTAGCGAGCGCGACCCGCAACGTCGTCAACCGGATATCACCCGCGCCCGCACCATCCTGGGCTGGGAGCCGAAAATCTCCCTGGAGGAAGGCATCCGTCGCACCATCCCGTACTTCAAGAAGCAAATGGGACTGGAATGAACGTGCTCAACCGCAAAGAACGCATCCGCTTTCTGCGCTTTGCCGTGGTAGGCACCATCGGCGCGGTGGTGGATTTCGGCACCTTCAATCTCCTGAACAGTCTGCTCGGCATCCAGGCCGTCATTGCCAGCGTCATCTCCTTCACCGCCGCCGTGACGAGCAATTTCATCTGGCACCGCTACTGGACCTACCCCGATTCACGCTCCAAGCCGGTAGCCCAGCAAATGACGCAGTTCGCCTTTGTCAGCGTGATCGGCCTGAGCATCCGCACCCCCATCTTCGCTGCCCTGGAGCCCCTCTTCCGGCGCATGTTCGCCACGCGCCTGCACATCCCCCTCCCTCTCTCCGCCGATTTCCTCGGTCACAACCTCGCCCTGGCCGTCGCCGTGGGCATCGTCATGCTGTGGAACTTCTTCGTCAACCGCTATTGGACGTATAATGATGTCGACTAACGACAAACCCCAGGGAACGCCTATGACGGAAGAGAAACGCCCTCGAATCATCCCCATCTACACCAGCAGAGGCGACGCGGAGGCCTTCCTGGTCTATCCGTACCTCTTCAATCGCCTCGGCGAATGGATCGGCTGGGTGACTCCCAAACGGGAGGTCTACTCCGTGCTGGGGCACTACGTCGGCTACCTGACCGATGAACCGCGCATTCTACGCAAGATGGTCACCAGCCGCCTCAAACCGAAACGCACGCCGCCACCACCGCCGCCCGCGAAGGTCTACCCGCCCGCCACCGTCCCCCTCGCCCCTCTGATGCGGGAATTGCGCTTCGGCATTATTGACGTCCTGCTGGACGAGCCGGAGCGCCTCCACCCTCTCGATTCCGGCGAACTGCGCGAAGACATGGATTGAGATGGATACCTCCCTCCCTCCAAAACCTCCTTCCGCCTCGCGCATCACCATCGCCCAGTTGATGCAACCCCAGCACGCCAACGCGCGCGGCAACGTACACGGCGGCTGGATTATGAAACTGGTGGACGAGGCCGGCGCCCTGGCCTGCATGCGTCACGCCCAAAACCGCGTCGTCACTGTGGCCGTTGACTCGATGGTCTTTCGTCATCCCATCCGCATCGGCGACCTGGTCATCCTCACCGCCGAGGTGACCTATGTCGGCCATACCTCGATGGAAGCCGAGGTGCAGGTCGTCGCCGAGAACCCGGTCACCGGCGAGCGCGTCCACACCAACACCGCCTACCTCGTCTACGTCGCCCTGGACGAGGCCGGGCGCCCAACGCCCGTCCCCCCGCTCCTGATCGAAACGCCCGAAGAGAAAGAACGCATGAAGCGCGCCGAGGAACGCCAGAAACGCCGCCTGGAGCGCGCCCAGCAGGAAAGCGCGAAGTGAGATGACCACTCCTCCCTTGCCTCCCGAAGAACAGGCCGAAAAAGAACCTCTCGGCCATCCCTTCCGCAGCCTGCGCGAACTGATTGACTACGTCTCCGGCAAAACGTTGCCGCCGCTACCTGCCGAAGAGGCCACGCCTGCCGAGGTGCTGCCGTTCCCCTTCCTGGCCATCGTCGGGCAGCGCGAGATGAAACTCGCCCTCCTGCTCAACCTGATCAACCCGCACGTCGGCGGCGTGCTCCTGATCGGGCCGCGTGGCACGGCAAAAACCACCGCCGTCCGCAGCCTGCTCGATATCCTCCCCAAAGTAGAGCGCAGCCTGTGTTACTACGGCTGCCTGCCTGAAGACATCGAGACCGGCGGCATGGACGCCGTCTGCCCGGATTGCGCCCGCAAGTACGCCGAGGGGAAGCCTCTTACCACCCTCGACCGCGTGCGCCTGATCGAACTCCCCCTCAATGCCCGCCTGGAAGACGTGGTCGGCGGTATAGATGAGCGCGCCGCCGTCCACCATCGCCTGCGCCTGAAGCGCGGCATCCTCGCCCAGGCCGACCGCAACATCCTCTACATTGATGAGGTCAACCTCCTCGCCAACGACATCGTTGACGCCATCCTGGACGCCGCCGCCCAGGGCACCTACACCGTCCGGCGCGGACCGGTCTCGGCCACGTACCGCGCCCGCTTCGTCCTCATCGGCTCGATGAACCCCGAAGAGGGTCACCTCCGCCCCCAGATTCTGGACCGCTTCGGCCTGCGCGTCATCGTGCGCGGCCTGGAGAAGGCCGAGGAGCGGCTGGAGGCCTATCGCCGCGTCCAGGCCTATCAGTCCAACCCGCGTCAGATGATTGCCCAGTACGCCGAGGAAATGGCCGCCGTCGCTCAGGAAATCCAGGCCTCGCGCGAACGCCTCCCACGCGTCACCATCTCCGACCGCCTCGCCAGGTCGGCCATCCGCCTGGTGCGGAAACTGGGGATCGATTCGCTGCGCGCCGAGATCACCTGGTTCGAGGCCGCCCGCGCCTACGCCGCCGCCGATGGCCGCACCCGCGTCACCCGCGCCGACCTGCGCGCCGTCGCCCCGATGGCCTTGCGCCTGCGCCGCTCTCGCTTCATGACCGAGTACTTCGGCAATCAGCAAAACGAGGAAGACGAGTTGAATGACCTGCTGAAACAATGGGGGACCTCGCGCAAAACCCACACACAAGGCACCTCGCAGCGAAAATGATTCATGCCCTCCCCGCTACCCTGGTGCGCCTCGTCCGCCATCGGCATTTCCCCATCCTGCTTCTGCTCCTCCTCGCCCTGATCCCCGGCATCCTTACCTTCCGGGACTACGGCCTCACCTGGGACGAACCCCTCTTCTACGGCTACGCCGACGCCATCGGATACGCCTACTCCATCCCGGCGCGCCTGAGCGGCGATTTTCAACTCGAACGCGCTTTCGGCCCCAGCCCGGGCGACCACGCCAATCGCGGCCCGGCCTACATCCTCCTCGCCCGTTTCGGCGTCTACGCCCTGGAAGCCGTCACCGGCCTGCCGCGCTTCGACCTGTGGCGATTGGTCAATTACATCACTTTCCTGATCGGCGCGTACTTTCTCTATCGTCTCAGCCTGCGTTGGGTTTCGCCTTCCGCCGCCCTCGCCGCGACACTCCTCTGGATCACGCAGCCCATGCTGTGGGGGCACGCCTTCATCAACCCAAAGGACCCCCCCTTCACAACGTTCTTCCTCGCCGCCGTCTACCTGGGCTTCCGCATGGTGGACACTCTGGAAACGGCCCCCAGGCGCCTGCGGACAACGCTTCGCACCGTGTTCCTCCCCGCCGTCGTCCTCGGCCTGGCGACCGCTATCCGCATCGTCGCTCCATTGGCCGGTCTGCTCGTGGCCGTCTATGCCCTCATCAAACTGCGATGGCGCGCCCTGCGCTACCTCGTCCCCTACGCCCTGATCGCCATGCTGACCACCTACGCGGCCTGGCCTTATCTGTGGGACGACCCGGTGGGGAAGTTCCTCGGCGTCTTGCAATTTATGGCGGCCAACCCCACCCGCCTGCCGGTGCTCTTCCTGGGTCACATCTACCGCGCCTACGAACTGCCCCGCCGCTACCTGCCCCTCCTGATGGTCCTCACCCTGACCGAACCGGTCTGGCCGCTGGCCGCTCTGGGCGTCCTGCACGCAGCATGGCGACTGTGGAAGAGACGCATCGAATGGCCGACTCTGCTCCTCGTCGCGGCGTGGTTCCTCATCCCGGTAGGGTACATCCTCGTCAAACGCCCGCCCATGTACGACGGCATCCGACACTCCTTCTACCTCCTGCCGCCGCTCTTCGTCGCCGTGGCGTTGGGAGCGCACGCCATCCTCTCCTGGCTGCGTCCCCGCTGGCTTCCACTCCTGCTCCTCCTCGCCCTCGCCCTGCCCGCCCTCCCCGCCATGACCGAACTTCATCCCTACGAATACACCTACTATAATTCGTTCATCGGCGGCACGGGCGGCGCCTTCCGTCACTTCGAGACCGATTACTGGCTCACCTGCTATAAAGAGACCATGCAACTCGTCAACACGCGCCTGGCCGCCACCGGCCCCACCCTCTTCGTCCAGCGCGAGGCCTACATCGCCGCCTACTACGCCGACCCGCGCGTGCGGGTGGTGGACCTCCAATCCGAGGAGAAGCCCGGCCCCGGCGACTACCTTTTGCTCTCCACCCGCGCCAACGGCGACCGCGGCTATCGCGACGCCCCCATCGTCTTGCGCGTTGGCCGCCAGAGCGCCGATTTCTGCATCGTCAAAAGGATTCCCCGAAAATGACCACCCACCGCGAACGCCTGCAAGCCGCTCTGCGCGGCGAAATCCTCGACCGTCCGCCCGTTGCCCTGTGGCGTCACTTCCCTGTTGACGACCAGACCCCCGAAGGCCTGGCCGCGGCAGTCGTCCACTGGCAGCGCCTCTACGAGTGGGACCTGGTCAAAGTCACCCCCGCCTCGTCCTTCTGCCTGAAGGACTGGGGCGCACAGGACGAGTGGCGCGGCGCGACGGAAGGGACGCGCGACTACACCCGCCGCGTCATCCAGAACCCTCAGGACTGGGAACGCCTCCCCGTCCTCGGCCCAGACGCGCCGCATCTCGCCGGACAACTGGCC
>RFJH01000320.1 GCA_003694975.1 Anaerolineae bacterium
CCCACCAGCGCGGCGACGGTCAAGGGATAGGCGGGTTTCCCCAGCGCCAGCAGGAGGGGACGGTTCCAATGCAGGATGCTCGCGAAGCCGAAGCCGATCAAGAGAATGGCCAGCGCAGGATAGGCCGGCGCGGACTCGGCGCCGTAAACCAGCGGGATCAGCCACCAGCCCAGAAGCACGAGACCGCCTCCCGCCGGAAGTGTCCAGGCCGCGGCAATGGTGCTGACCCGTCTCAGCAGGCGGCGCGTGGCTTCCCAGCGATGCAGGGCAATCGCCTGGGCGATTTCGGCATAGGTCGGCCAGATGAACGGCTCGATGGGCAGTTTAACCAGATTGATGATGCTCAGCGCGAGTTTGAAGTAGCCCACCTCGGCCTGAGAGCGCAACCCGGCCAGGTAGAGCGGCACGTTATCCCGCGCCAGCAAATTGACCGTACCGTTCAGGTTCGTGCTGACGGCGAAGGTGGCGATGGCGCGCCAATCGTCCAGCAGTCTCAGCGGCGCGCGCCACCAACCTCTTCCCAGGCGGCGGTTGAGGGCCAGGAACGCCGTCAACGTGATGGTCAGCCCGGCAAAGGTCTTTCCCATCAAGTAAGCGGCCAGCACATCCCACATGCCGCCGTGCATCAGGTAAGCGGCAAAAATCACGCCCGCGGTGATGATGCTCTGGATCAGGTTGATGACCGCGATGCGGTCGAAGTGATTCGTGGCCTGGAGGACGCCGGTCGAGGTCTCGTAGAGCATATTGGCGAGGAGGACGAGGCCGTAGAAGGCGAAGAGAGGCGCGGTGGCGGCGTCTTTGCCCAGCGTACGCGCCGCCCAGGGCGTCAGTGCCAGGAGGACGGCGTAGGCGACGAGCGACGTGAGGGCGTCGGCCAGGGCAACCCCTTTGACGACCGCGCCGGCGCGCCGCTTCTGATCCCGACCGAGTGCCTCTCCCAGATATTTGACCACCACCTCGCTCATGCGGAACGAAAGCAGACGATTGACGTTCGAGGCGAAGACGATGATTGTCCCGGAAACCAGGCCGAATCCCTCGATCCCCAGCAGACGCACGGCGAAGATGCCCTGGGCGAAACTCAGCGCCGCCGAGACCGTGTTGCTGCTGAAGAGATACCCGCTATTGCGCAGGACGCGGCGCAGGAGGGTATCCCGCCAGTAGTCGCTCAGAGTCCGGCGGAGGTTGTTCACGGAGTCTGCACCTCGCGCGCCCACTCGCGTTCGGCGTTGTACCAGTCCACGAGGCGCTGCATTCCCTCGCGCAGGCCGACCTGTGGCTCCCAGCCCAGGAGGCGACGCGCTTTGCTCACGTCGGCCCAGTTCTGGCGCATGTCGGCGGGGTGGGCGGGGTAATGCCTGACGATGGCCTTCTTGCCGACCAGTTCCTCGGTCAGTTTGATCAGGTTGTTGATGGTGATGACCTCGTGCCCGCCCAGGTTGATGATTTCGTAGCCGAGCGGTTTGAGAGCCAGGAGGGTGCCACGGGCGATGTCATCCAGATAGGTGAAGCCGCGCGATTGCTCCCCGTCGCCGTAGACGCGCACGGGGCGGCCCTCGCTGATCCATTGCACGAAGCGGAACATGGCCAGATCCGGTCGCCCCGCCGGACCGTAGACGGTGAAATAGCGCAGGATACTCACGTCCACGCCGAAGAGGTGGTGGTAACTGTGCGCCAGGACCTCGGCGGCCTTTTTGCTGGCGGCATACGGCTGGAGAGGATGGTCGCTGGGCGCGTCCTCCGGCGTGGGGTAGGGCGGGTTGGCGCCGTAGATGCTTGAGGTGGAGGCCAGGATGAACTTGGGAATGCCAAACTGGCGGCACATCTCCAACATGTTCAACGTGCCGGTCACGTTCGTCTCGATGAAGACCCAGGGGTTCTCCGTGCTGGCGCGCACACCGGCGCGGGCGGCGAGGTTGATGATGGCGTCAAAGTTGAAGGTGGAGAGGCCGAAAGTCGCCGGATCGAGGACGGCGCGATCGGCGATATCCAGTTTGCGGAAAGTGAAGCCGGGACGCTTAAGGAGGCGCTGAAGGCGATATTCCTTCATACGTACGTCGTAGGCGTCGTTCATGTTGTCCACGCCGAGGACGGTGTGCCCCTGCTCGAGGAGCATTTCGACGACGCGATAGGCAATGAAACCTGCTGCGCCGGTAACGAGGTAGTTTGCCATGATCAAAGACCAATCTCAGTTATGGGTATGGGCCAACAGAATAATCGGTAATCTCTATCTCCCCATGCTTGTAGACCAGCATAATCTTATCATCGTCAAAGCGGACGAAAACGTCAACAGTGTCTCGGCTCAAGGCCTGCGTGTCCACAGAGAGGACAAACTCGTTAATCATCCGAAGAGGTAACAAAACAAGGTTGCCACGAGGCATAAGGAGGTATCCTTGCCCCTGTTTCAGTGCAGACAGTGACTTGCTCCCGCGAAAAGTTACCTGCCAACCTTTAGGTTTTTGACTTCCTGGGCGGATGACAACAAAGTGCCCATCCACGGTAGCGTACTTCTCTCCCCACTTCTGAACACGGTGACCATATCTTTCAAGAATTCTCTTCGCATCATCAAGGTACACCAGATCGTCGCGGCGGCCACGTAGGAAATGAGAGATTTTTCCCATTCTGGAAAGCAAGATGTTAATCTCTCTCTTGAAAGCCTTTACGAGAGTAGCCTGCTGTGCAGATAGACTCGGTTGGCGGGTAGCGCGAGTTACCACCTTGTATGAGTTAATTTGAAACAACCTGACCAGATAATCTTCTAGCATCAGACGGATGTTTTCATCATTGAGGTCAGATTGGGAAGCATTGCGTCCATCATTGATGAGAATAGCATGTTGCCAATTTCGTATTTTTCGTTCGGGATCATTGATGTGAGTACTAAGGCGCTTCTCCAGATCCTCTGTCTGTCCTATGTATACCTTTTTGTTACCTCGTTCGTCATCGAGAAGCAGATAGAGACCGGGAAGGGGAGAGGAACCGATCTCATGAATCACGATATCAAGAGCCTGTCTATTACGAGGAACATCCCATAAGCGTAGATTCCCCAACAGTGTCCTTGCTCGAACGATTCCCAGGCCATTGGCAGGAACATTAAAAAAGCCCAGATCGTCTTCTGTCATGCTACCCCCTTTTCAGGATTACGACCGTTTCTCTCAGACGATAACTCCGAATCTGCCCCGAGCGACGTTCACGCGCCTTCTCCAGGCCCTCAATGCGCAATCCCAATTCCCGGCCAATGCGTGCCAGGATTAAATCCGTCGGGACGTAGGTATCGGCGATGAGACTGTCGCCAACGACGAGGAGAAAACGTCCTCCTGGCCGCAGTGCCTGCACTACGTTGCGCATGATTTTCTGCATATCGTCGAAGTACTTGTGCACAATCTCGGGCATATCACGACGGCGATAACTTCCCCGCCGCTCAATATTCTCGGCGATGCTTTCCTTGATTTGTTCTATCCAGGGGTTGGTGTAACGGGAGGAATGCTCGAACTCCCGAATCAATCCCTTAGAGACGTTATCGCACACCACCATCTGGTCTTTCAATCGTTTCAAGTCGCGGTGACTCCGGCCAAACCCCAACCACCCCATCTCAATTTTATAGTTCATCACGTAGTCCAGGCCGTTCATGTAGGGTGGCGAGGTGATAATCAGGTCACAACTCTCAGGCGGTCTGACCTCCATCGAGTTACCCAGAAGGACTTCGCTTTTGGTCTCCAACGCCAAAGGATAGAAGGTCTGGCAGAATTGTAAGTCCTCTGCCATGTGTTGCACTTTTTGTTGGAACAGGCGCAAGGGAGCATCGTCCTCGACAATTTTCGTGCGGGAGTACCCAAGACAGGGAGAGCGTTTCAAATTGCTGCTATCCACCAGGATGGAGGCAAAGGCGAGAAGGAGTAACTCTTTGACGTGCTGCTCCTCTTCATCGTGCGGTTCGATGGAGTCGATGCCTCCTTTGAGCCGCTCCAGGTTGCGCAAGACAGGAGGGCGAAAATGCCTCTCCGATTTCAGGAAAGAGGGGGCCTCCGCGAAGACCTCGCTTGCCAGGACAGCATCCGCGGCACGAAGCAGCCTTTGGGGCGAGGTGCCCCACGTCTTCACTTTCACCGAGGCGATGAAATGTAAGAGGGGGTTGAGTTCGATCCCGTAAGAGGGACAGCCGTTCATTTTGGCCTGTACGACCACCGTCCCGCTGCCGACAAAGGGATCGAGGACGACAGGATGCTCGTACTCCTCCCGGTATCGATCCAGCGTGCGTTGCACAAAACTGGCCGAGAAGCCCTGCACGTAAGGTGACCAGCGGTGAACGGGGGCAGAAGTGTTTGGCTGAAATTGAATAGGCTGCGGCGCGTTGGTTAGTTTCACTCCCAACTCGCGCAAATACGGCCAGGCATCCTCATCTGCGCGGCCGTTTCGTTTGGTGGAACGCAAGATGTTCCTGCGACGTGCAGTAGGAGGGGGGGATTCTATATCATCCAGATCGAAGAGAGGGCTTTGCGAAGGCTTCACAAGGAAATTATACGTTATAACCTCACCACTTTCTCACTTTGCTTCCCCAGGTCGCCCAGGGCGTTGCGGCTATCGAAAATGAAGTGGGCTGCATCCAGGATGGCTGCGTAGTCATAGGTCGAATGGTTGGTGATGATGATGACGCAATCCGCTTCTCGGACCGCCCCCATC
>RFJH01000321.1 GCA_003694975.1 Anaerolineae bacterium
CTGAACTCTCCCTTCGTATTCGCACGCCGCGCCCTGCCCCCTGCCCCATCCCTGGGCGAACACACGCGCCAGATTCTCCGTGAAATCGGCGTGAGCGAGGAGGAGATGCAGGCCCTCGCCGAGCGAGGAGTCATTCGCCTGGCCGACGCGCAAGGATGAGCCACCAGTGCAGAGGCCTCACATACTCTCCGCTACCATCAGCAAGCCCAGAATTACAAATGAGTCACACCTGGGGACTTCAAAACAACCGCGGAAGGAGCCACTCCGTACAACGGAGCCCGTTACAGCAGGTGCAGGCGACGCTCTTTTCACCGCTGGCCCATTCTTCCTCATTTCGTCTCCTCACGTTGATGTAGATACTCCAGGCCGGCCAGGGCAATGGCCAGCACCAGCCAGGCGAGAACTTGCGCCAGGCGCAAGCCGCCTGCAAGAAGGATACTGTCGCCGCGAAAGGCCTCCAGGAAAAGACGTGCCCCTGCCGTGAGCGCCACAAAGCGCAAGAAGAGCACACCAGACGGCGCAACGCCTCTCCCCCACCACCAGACGTACCCCAAAATTCCCAGAGCAGCGACAGCCTCATAAACCTGGCTCGGATGGCGACGCGCGCCCCATAATTCGACTCCCCAGGGCAGATCGGTCGGTTTGCCAAAGGCACCTCCCGAAGCCAGGTGCGCCAGAGCGATGCCCACCGCCAACGTGGCAAAAAAGGGCGTCAGTGCATCCAGCGTGGGCCAGAAGGCCAGTCCCTTCCGCTGGCCGTAGATCAGCGCCACCACCGCCGCCACCGCCAGCCCACCCCACAAGTCGAAGAGACCGGGGTTGAGGGAGAACAGGCTGAGCGGATTCTGGAGAAACGCCTGGGGGTAACGCGCCACATAGATCAGCCGCCCGCCGACCACCCCCGCGAGCAAGGCGTCCGTGACCAGGGCGTAGAGCGCTTCGGGCGGCGGGAAAAGCCCCTCGAGGCCGCGCCCGGCCTCGGGTCCGGACGAGGCGGAAACGCTCCGCAGGAAGCGTTCGCTCAGGGTGAGGCCAACGTAAAAGGCCAGGAGGAGGATCAGGCCGGGAGTCTGTATTGCCAGCGGTCCAATTTGCAGAGTCGGGAACATCAGGGGGCCTCCTTGAGCAGTTCTTCCACCCGCGTCCGCAGAAGCGCTTCCGACATCGGCCCGCCGATGACCACCTCGCGGATCATGCCGTCGCGCCCAATAAAAAAGGATGTCGGCAGCGAACGCAGGTTGTACAGGCGAGAGACCTCGCCGCGCGCATCGAGAAGGATGGGAAAGGTGAGGCCATGACGCGCGACGAAGGCCTGCACGTCGGCGAGGTGGTCCTGGCTGGTCGCGTTGACGGCCAGGACGGTGAACCCCTGCTCGCGATAGGCTTCATAGACACGCTGCATGGCCGGCATCTCTGCCTGACAGGGCCCACACCAGGAAGCCCAAAGATTGAGCAGAATGACCTGGCCGCGCTGCCCGGCGAGGCGTATCTCGCCGCCATCGAGGGTGGGAAGGGTGAAATCGGGGGCCAGAAAACCTTTCTGCGGCGCCGGGATAGCCCCCGCGGTCGCGCTGCCGCTACGGTCGGCGCTCAGGCCGATCCAGAGCAAGCCAAGGAGCAAAACACCGATAGAGAAGAAACGACGAAACGGTTGCATGTGTCACCTTTTTGGGCTAAACTGGGTTTATCGTAGAGAAACGGACGGTGAGGCAGCATGTTGTTCACAGAGACGGTGTACCTGGGCATTCATCCCGAGAGAGGAAGCAGACCGTTCTTCTACGCCGCGCTGGACGGGGAACGTCATCTGCTCTTCATGGGGCGGGGCGACCTGGAGGAGGTGCTGACGACCCTCGGCGGGCTGAAGGCGGCCTATATTGGGGTCGGCGCGCCATGGCGACCAAATCAGGGACTGCTACAAAGCGAGGAAACGCGGCAGGGTCTCACCTCGCCGTCAAAAGCCGGGCGGCGGAGGAACATGCGCCTGGCGGAATACGAACTGCGGCGCATGCGCCTCCCCGCACCACGCACGCCTGCGGACGAGGCGGCGTGCTCCCAACGCCTGCGGCACGGCTTCGCCCTTCATCGCGCCCTCGAAAGGTTCGGAGCACGCCCCTACCCCGCCGAAGGGACATCTCACCAGGTGCTCGAAGTCTATCCTCAGGCGGCCTTCCACGTCCTCCTGGGACACCGCCCCTACCCCCGCCACACCCTCGAAGGACGGCTACAACGGCAGGCCTTGCTCTACGAGCGAGGGGTGGAAATCGGCGACCCAATGGCCTTTTTCGAAGAGGTGACACGCTTCCGGCTTTTGCGGGGGACGCTGCCTCTCGAACGCATCTATTCGCCTCCCGCGTTGGACGCTCTGATGAACGCCTACCTGGCTTTCCTGGCTGCCACACACCCCGACGAAGTGACTCTGGTTGGCGCGGTGGAGGAGGGGCAGATTGCCCTGCCAAAAGGGAAAAAGGAGCCCTGAGATGCATATACGCAAGCGCGCTCCAACCCCAGCCTCCGCCCATCGACTCGCTTACGTCCCCTGGCTTCCGCCCGGCGCGGCGTCCACGCGCTTCGAGGCGATGTAAATCCCGGCCAGGATCAACGCGCCGCCGAGAAGGGTCAGCAAGGCGGGGGTCTCATCGAGGAGAAAGTAGGCCAGGATGGTCGAGCCAATAGGCTCGCCGAGGGTGGTCACGGCGACGAACGCCGCGGGCAGGAAACGCAACGCCCAGTTGTAGGTGGAGTGACCGATCAACTGAGGGACAAGCGCCAGCAGGAACAGCCAGAGGTAAGCCATGGGAGGATAACCGAAAAGAGGAGCACCCATGGCGAGAACGATGAGAACCAGCACCACCGCTGCCATGCCATAGACGAGGAAGATATACGTCACGAGCGACATCTTCGCCCGCAGGCGGCGTCCGATGAGCAGGTAGCCGGTCACAGCCCAGGCGCCGACCAGAGCGAGGAAATCGCCCCAAAACGCCCGTCCCTGGACGAAGCGGGCGAAGGGCGCGCAGACCAGACCGTCGGCGCTCCAGGTGCAGGCGTCGCTCAGGCCGATGAGCGCTCCGCCAAAGAAAGCCAGGACCATGCCGATGACGATATACCGCGTCACCCGCTCACGGAGCAGGAGGGGGGAAAGAAGCGCCACCCAGAGGGGTGAAGAGTCCACCAGGACGACCGAAGCCGCGACGGTGGTGTATTCCAGCGAGGTAGTCCACGAGGCAAAGTGCATCGCCAGGAAGAAGCCGGAGAGCAAAGCCAGGCCGAGTTCGCGGCGCGTGAGGGCGCGCAGTTCGGCGCGGCGACGCGTGAGCGCGATCGGGGCCAGGAGCAAGGTCGCCAGGGTCAGGCGATAGGCCGCGATGACGAGAGAAGGCGCGTCTCGCTGAGCGAAGCGAATAAAGATCGAGGCCGTGGAAACGGCCAGGATAGCGATGAAGAGAGCCAGGGGGATGAGCAGGCGCTGACGTTGTTCGGGCATGGGTGCTCCCTGTCACAACGGGTTGGGAATCTGCCCGTTCAGAAGCCGTGAGAGCCGGGCATGGGGCACATTATACCCGCCCCTTGGGGCGAGAGGCAGGGATATGAACGATGACCTTCCCCACAACGGCGCGCCGGCGAATCGGTCCCAGGCGTCGGCTATCGAGACTACCGGGACCGCTGCCGGTCACGTAGATGCCCTGCTCCGGGTCCACGCGCAGGACGCGCTTGATCAGCGTGCCATAACCGGCATGGCGAAAAACGATCACATCCCCTTCTTGCAAACGACGCAGGAAGAAGGGCAGGGTGACCAGGAGCACGAAATCGCCGTCCCGATACTCCGGGGAGAGGCTATCTCCGGCAACGCGGAGGAGGCGGAACACAGGTTGAGAATGAGCATATGGAAGAAGTTCAACTTCCTCGCGAAGTTGAACTTCTTGTCCGGTCGCTTTGCACAGTTCCCGGCCTACAGGTCGGGGTAGACCATCTCCAAAGCCGGAGCATAAGGGGCCTTGGCGCGTTTGGTCTTCACGCCCTTTGTCTGCCAGAACA
>RFJH01000054.1 GCA_003694975.1 Anaerolineae bacterium
CGATTTGGCTTCGATGGAAAGTATCTCGCATTTGTTCAAAAGAAATGTGAAGGGGGTGTAAAGGTTTTGTGAAGGCGGGGCAGTCCCGGAGTTTCATCTTACCACAGGAAGAGACAAGGAGAGTGGGGAAATGGGTGCATTCAAATCGTGTAGAAAAGATCGTTGCTCACGCGCTCCCTTTAGCCTCGTCGTGAGGCGGGCTGATGGTTGAGGCGACGCATTGAGCGTGCCGAAATGCTCTCGAAACCCAGCCCACCGAAGCGATCTTCTCGCCGGTGCGTGAGAGGACTTCGAGCCCTGACGGGCGCCTGCCATGACACAGAAAGGATGCTTGCATCCACCGTCGAGCGATGAGTTCCCTCGTTTCTACAACATCTGAGTGCACCTGTGGGGAAAGAGGTGGCTGTTTTTATAGGATGCCGTTTTGATAAGATGTGCTAATCAATGGCGATTAGCAATCCCCAAAAGTAGTTGTGATGTTTTTCACTACACCCGCCGTTAGAAAAGGTGGAAAATGAGTCTGGATATTCCACTCATGAGGAGGTGCGTATATGCGAAAGTATCTTTTCTTCCTGGGGATTGCCCTGGTGGGGGCGGCGATCCTGGTCGCCTGCAAACCACAGGCGCAGGCCACCCCGGTCGTGGAGAAGGTCGTAGAGACGGTCACGGTGGAGGTGCCGGTGACCAAAGAGGTGCAGGTGGAGGTGGAGGTCACTCCGCCGCCGCCGTGGGAGGTGGCACACCAAAACATCCCCGTCTCCCTGCATGAGACAACTGCCGGCATGGGGTATTTCTACTCGGCTGCTCAAGGTGGCATGGAGACACTCACCGGAATCCCGTATGACGAACTCTCGTGCAAGAACTGCCATATCGGCACTACCGAAGATGGTGAGGTGAATTGCGAGAAGTGCCACGTCGGTCACCATGCTCCTCCGCAGTTTAAGTGCCTGGGGTGCCATAGCCGCCAGGGATTCGAGATTAAGGCAAAGAAACCCGATGGCACGCCGGGGATGACCGATGTGCACTACAGCAAGGGAATGCAGTGCATCAACTGCCATACTGCCGAGCAACTGCACGGCGATGGTCAGGAATACAACTCGCTGCACGAGACGGTCAACGTGGAGTGCACGGAGTGCCATACGCCTTCCCAGGATACGAAAGCGCATCAGGTGCACATGGAGAACATGGATTGCGCTGCCTGCCATGTGCGCAATGTCATCAACTGCGTGAACTGCCACTTCGATACCGAACTCGAAGGCGGTGGTAAAGTGGCGAACACGAAGTATTACAACTGGCGCTTCCTGGTCAAGCGGAAGAGCGATGGCAAGATTACGACCGGCATCATCATGAGCATGGTCTACGGCGATCAGTCCTTCGTCGCCGTTGCACCATTCTATGGCCACACGATTGGCAAACCCGATCCGGCTACGATTTGTGATGAGTGCCACCAGAATCCCAACGTAGCGGCCTACGAGGAGACCGGTCAGATTGTCGTTCAGCAGTGGAATCCCGATGAGGGCAAGTTCACCTTTGCTTCCGGCGTGATTCCCTTCCCGCCCGATTACCAGGATGCCTTCGTGATGGACTTTGTCACCCGCGACGGCGATACCTGGAACGCCGACAAGACCAACTGGACGTTCTTGAAGACGGGCGTGGATGTATGGCAAATGCTCTTTGCCGAGCCGCTGGATAAGATGCCGGTTCAGATGGAGATGCCCACCGAGTAACCCGTCTCTCACCTTCTATACGACGAATGGCCCACGGGGCAGGCGCTGGCCTGCCCCGCTTTTCGTCTCTCAGGCCCACCCCAGGAGCCGTGCCACGGTCGCCGTCAGGAAGGTGACCAGGAAAGCCGTTCCCAGGGTGATGACCACGCTGAGAGCAGCCCATTTCTTGCTGTTCGTCTCTTTATAGATGGTGAGGATGGCCGTTGCACAGGGGTTGTGCAATAGGGCAAAGAGCATCAGGTTGACCGCCGTGAGCATCGTCCAGCCGTGGATATCCACCAGGAGCGTCTTGAGTTCGCTCAGGGCGGGTAGATCGGTCATCATGCCGGTGCCCATGTAAACCATGAGCATCGTGGGCACCACAATCTCGTTGGCGGGAATGGCAATGATATAGGCCAGCAGGATGACGCCGTCCAGGCCGAGCAGGTAACCGAAGGGATCGAGGAAATCGGCGATGTGCTGCGCCAGGCTGGCGTCGCCGAGGTGGATGTTCGCCAGAATCCAGATTACTGCCCCCGCTGGCGCGGCGGTCTGGATGGCGCGCCAGAGGACGAAGAGTGTGCGATCAATCAGCGAGGTGTAGAGGATGCGCAGGATGTTTGGGCGGCGGTAGGGCGGCAGTTCGAGGGTGAAGGCGGATGCCTCGCCTTTTAGAATCGTCCGTGAGAGCAACCAGGACATCAGGAAGGTGAATCCTACGCCGATCACCACCACGGCCACCACCGAACCGGCTGCAACGAACGAGGCGAAGGCGGGCGGGAAGGCCGCCGCGACGAAGACCGTCCCCAGCATGATCAGGGTGGGGAAGCGACCGTTGCAGGGGACGAAGTTGTTCGTCAGGATGGCGATCAGGCGCTCGCGTGGGCTATCAATCACCCGCGTGGCGACCACGCCCGCGGCGTTGCATCCAAAGCCCATCGCCATGGTCAACGCCTGTTTTCCGTGCGCGCCGGCCTTCTTGAAGAGAAAATCCAGGTTGAAAGCGACGCGCGGCAGGTAGCCCAGGTCTTCCAGGATGGTGAACATGGGGAAGAAAATGGCCATCGGCGGCAGCATGACCGAGACCACCCACGCCAGCCCTCGCCAGACGCCATGCCACACGAAGCCGGTGACCCACCACGGCAGCCCCCACGCATCGAACAACCCCGCAGCCTGTTCCTCGACCCAAAACAGCGCCCTGGCGATCAGGTCGCTCGGCACGTTCGCACCGATGACGGTCACCCAGATGATAGCCGCCAGGAGGAGCAACATGATGGGCAGGCCGAAGATGGGCGAGGTGACCAGGCGGTCTATCTTCTGGTCCAGGTCGTAGCGCCGTTCGCCGATGTGTTTCACAGCGCGGCGGGCGATGCGTTCGGCTTCACTGTAGAGCGATTTGACAATTTCATCTCGAAAACCACTGGAAAGCGTACCGCGCAGTTCGGCAGCCTTGGCGATGACATCCTCAGGAGTGGGTTGTTGTTTTTGCATCACGTGTTTATTCCGTTTCTCTCTGCTTATCTCCGGATGGGAACGAATGGCGCGAACATCTTTTCCCTTCTGCCACCGACCATCCCTGTTCATCCGTGCTTATCTGTGGTTATCTGTGGTCATTTGTGTTCATCTGTGGTTATCCTCGTTCATCCCCGGCTACTGCTGACCTTGGAGGGCCATTTTTCGACTGAAGCGCGTGTCTGCGCGGCGCTGGCGGGCGACGAGTTCGGCCAGTTCACCGCTGCGTAAGGCCCGCTCCACGTGTGCATCGCCATCCAGGAGACGGATGGCCAGCCAGCGCGCGTTGGGGATGCCGGGGGCAGCGGCCTCGATGAGGGGCACCAGTTCGGCCACGGCGCGCTGGAATTCGGGGGTTCCTTCGGCGCGGTGTGGGCGCGTTTTGATCTCGCCCTCGATCACGCCGGCGACGGTGGAGAGCAGGGCGTGAATCCCCTCGCCGGTGCGGGCGCTGATCGGGACGGCAGGAACGCCCAGGTCACGCGCGAGGCTGCGTGTGTCCACATCGAGGCCTTTGCGTCGCGCTTCGTCCATCATGTTGACGGCGATGACGACGTGCTCCGTGATTTCGATCACCTGAAGGGCCAGGTTCAGGTTGCGCTCCAGGGCGGTCGCATCGGTGACCACGATGACGCAGTCCGGTTGGCCGAAGAGGATGAAGTCGCGCGCTACCTCCTCATCTTGCGAGGCGGAGAGCAGGGAGTAGGTGCCGGGGAGGTCCACCAGTTTGTAGCGCACGCCGTTGAACTGGTAGCCACCCTCGGCGCGGGTAACGGTCTTGCCGGGCCAGTTGCCGGTGTGTTGTTTCAGGCCGGTGAGCGTGTTGAAAAGGGTGGACTTGCCCGTATTCGGGTTACCGGCCAGGGCTACGACCCGATCGAAGTTCTCAACCTTCAACCCCATCTGCTCCAGATGGGTGAAGGCAGGGCAGGTTTCGCATGGTTCGGAAGGTTTGATGTTCATATTATCCGTGTTCATCTGTGTTTATCTGTGGTCATCTGTGGTTGCAGGGCGGACCCAGATGCGGGCGGCTTGCTCGTTGCGCAGGGCGATCAGGGTGCCTCGCACACGGTAAGCGCGCGGGTCGCCGAAGAAGTTCGCCAGTTCGGGTGTGACGCGCGCGCCCGGCGTCAGTCCCAGGTCGAGGAAGCGGCGACGGGTGAAACCCTGCACCGCGCGGTCCACGGTGACGACCTCCGCTTCCCGCCCATGGGGCAGTTCGCTCAAGGGAATAGCGTCTGTTGGCGGATGTTCTTCGTCCGCGACCGGGGCGACGTGCACGTTCGCTGCCACGGCAGGAGCCAACAGGTACTCGCGCTCGCCGTCGCTCAGGGTGTAGCGTTGCGGAGTCTTCTCCAGGAGGCGGACGGTCTGACCGAGGCGCAAGCCAACGGCCAGGATCTGCTGGTAGGCCAGGGGCGGCTCGTCCTCCAGGTGGACGATGCGCGCCGGGCGGTCGGTTGGCCAGGTGGTGAGCGGTGTCCCCTCTGCGTGGGGCAAGGTGCCGTCACGTGCCGGGATGGGGTCGCCGTGTGGGTCGTGGGAAGGGTGGCCCAGGGCGGCTTCCAGTTCGTCCAATTCATCGGGGGTAAGGTGGTGCTCGCGGCGATGCGCCTCGCTATGTACCTTCCCCAGCGGCATGCGCGCTTCGTCGGCGAGATAGCGCTCCCACAGGCGATGCGCGCGCACGATGTGCAAGGCCCAGCGTTCCCCTTCGGCAGTGAGGTGGATGGCGTGACCGCGCGTCTCGATCAGTCCCTGCCCCTCCATGCGCGTCAGCAGGCGAAAGGTCGCGGCGCGGGAGAGGCCGAGTGCGCCACTCAGGGCTTCGGGGGTGGGATGACTGCCTTCCTGCTCGCGGTCCAGAAGGTACTTCAGGGCATCTTCAACCTGTTCGCGTCTCTGTTGTTCTCGCCAGCGAGCGAGGCGGACACGCAGGCCGTAGCGGGGCAGGAAGACGAGGAGTGCAAGGAAAACGAGCGAGATAACAGGCCAGAATGGGTTCATGAGATGACCTCGACGTAGATTCGTTCGGTGACCGCCGGGCCGAGGATGAGTTCGTCTTCGTGGCCCTCCAGCCGCAGGCGCAGGTTGTGATCGAAGGCGGAACGCTCCAGGACCTCCAGGCGGACTCCCGGTTTCAGTCCCAATCGCGCAATGTGACGAAGGAAAGGCGGTTCCTCGTTGCACACGCGTCGGACGACGGCGCGCTGGGGAGGCTGTAGGGAGGCGAGAGGGCAGGAGTCGCTCTGGGGCATGGTCAGATCGGGCGTGGGGATGGGGTCGCCGTGTGGGTCGCGCTCCGGGTTGCCGAGCGCTTCGGCGATGCGACGCTCGAAGTCCTCCGAAATGACGTGTTCCAGGCGGCAGGCTTCCTCGTGCACGGCGTCCCAGGAATACCCCAGGTTGACGACCAGATACGTCTCCAGGAGGCGGTGATGGCGCAGGGTCTCAAGGGCGATGCGTTCGCCCTCTTCTGTGAGTGTGACGCCGCGCCGCTTGCGGTAATGGATGAGAGGAGGCGACATGGATGCCATGCGTTGCAGCATGCCGGTCACGGAGGCCGGCGCGATGCCCAACCGACGAGCGATGGCGGTGGTGCTCACCGGTCGGCCCTCTACACCGAGGGCGTAGATGGTTTTGAGATAATCTTGAATGGCGTGAGAAAGTCGCATTACCTAAATCTTAATTTAGGATATACTAAATACGTGTCCATTCTACCCCTCCTGGAGTTCCGCGTCAAGGGGCGTCGGAAACTGTTGTATACTGTTGGGAAACTCATCTCTTATTCGGAGGAGCAACCGTGCAAAGGGAGATCACACACCCCGGCAAGTTGTTGAGAGATGACGGGCGATTGGCACAGATCGGATGGTCGCGTCAACCGCTGCTGGATTGCAATCTGGAAAATGCCCGTTTCTACGCTCTGCGCCCGTTGCAGCGTTTCCGCATCAAGCGGTGGGATTACTACGCCGTGTTCACCCCACGGCGGTTTTTCTCTGCCACCATTGCCGACCTGGGCTATGCGGGCAATGTCTTCGTCTATACGCTGGATTTCGAGACCGGCGACCTGCATGAGGAGGGCCTGGTCATCCCTTTGGGGAGAGGGGTGTTCCTGCCGCGTAACAGCACAGAGGGCGAGAGCCGTTTTGAAAATGACCGCCTCTCCCTGCGCTTTACAGTCACGCCGGAGAGACGACACGTTTCGGTGCGCTGGCCGGACTTTCATGAGGGACGCGGCGTGCAGGCCGAAATTGCGCTGCGCTGCCCGCCGGAACACGAGTCCATCACCATCGTCATTCCCATAGGCGAGCGCCGCTTCTATTACAATCGTAAAATCAATTGTATGCCTGCGGAGGGCTTCATCCAATACGGCGACCTGCGCGAAGAATTGCATCCGCAGGATAGCCTGGGGTCGCTGGATTGGGGGCGTGGTGTGTGGAAGTACAAAAGTTTCTGGAACTGGGCCAGCGCATCGGGGTTCCTGCCGGATGGACGCACCGTAGGCCTGAATCTAGGCTGTGGCTTCGGCGACCTTTCCGCAGCCACCGAGAACGCTCTGATCCTGGACGGACGCATCCATAAACTGGACCAGGTGCGTTTCGAGTAC
>RFJH01000322.1 GCA_003694975.1 Anaerolineae bacterium
ATATGTATCCCCTTCCTGATACGATGTGGGGTCTTCGGACCAGAAACGGATAGTCTCCATCCAGGTACTGGCTGCTTTGCCAAAGAAACCGGCGAAGTCGTCCAGCGACTGCCCAAGCACACTTTCTGCGCGTACGTTGAGGATGCGTTGGGCGGAGGAGTTGATAAAACTGATGCGATTCCCGGCATCCGTTACCAGGACGCCATCAGCCACCGCTTCCAGGATAGCCTGCAAGCGGCTTGAGGTCTCTTGCCCCTCACGCACCAGGCTACCCAGGCGCTCGGCCTGTTCGCTGATCAGGCTATACAGTTTGGCGTTGTTGATTGCCACCGCAACCTGGCTCGCAATTGCGTTGACGAGATGGAATTGCTCCTCTGTGAAGAAATTGGGTTTGCGATGGAATACCATCAACACGCCTACCACTTCCTCGCCAACCATCAACGGCGTAGCAATCGCGCTACGATGCTGTTGGGTTTTTGAGGAGGATTTGAGCCAGCGCGGGTCTTTCATCACATCGCCGATCAACACCCCTTCCCCATGTTGTACCACCCAGCCACCCAATCCCTCCCCGATTTGCAAAGCCATCTCCTCATCGCGCTTTCCTGAGCGCGTCATATAGCCATAGCCGGCGCGGTAATGCAATTTGCCATCCTCGACATCGAGGAGCATAATGGTCCCTTGCTCGGCGCCAACCGCTTCATTGAGAAGCGCCAGGGTCCGGTTGAGGGCACGATCCAGGTCCAGGCTGGCGGTCACCTCGGAAAGAACGCCGAGCAAGATTTCGGTATTGCGCTTCTCGCGCTCCAGAGCAGCCGTCCGCTCAATCACTCGGCGCTCCAGTTCGTTGGCCAGGCGTTGTGTCTCCGCAAACAGACGACCGTTCTGGATGGCCACAGCAGCCTGGTTGGCAAACGTGCTCAGGATCTGCTTGTCCTCCTCGGTATACACACCGGGCTGATAACTCTGTGCCGACAGCATCCCTATAACCTTCTCCCCCAGACGCATGGGCACCGCCAGAATGGATTGTGGCGTACCAAGTGCGCCATAAGTCACCCCACCCGCCTTCTCTACGTTTTCGGGGCCGTGAATCAATAACGGTTCGCCACTTGCAATCACCTTGCCACTCAATCCTTTGCCCAACGGCAAACGCTGGTTGGGGAAACGTTGATCGTGATCTACGAGATACACCCCCTCAATTTCCTGTTTCTCCTCATCCAGCAAGGCGATGACAAAAGACTCCACCGGCATCAACCGCTTGGCCGCCTCATGGATAGCCGCATAAATCTGCTCCGGATCCAGGCTGGTGCTGATCTCAAAACTAACCTGGTTCAAGATAGAAAGCCGCTCTGCTGTAGTCAGCGTAGATTGATATAGACGGGCACTCTCCAACGCAATGGAAGCCTGGTTGGCAATCGTACGTGCCAGTTCAATTTCCGTTGGGGAGAAACGGCCCTCGCGGTCAAAGTGAGCAAGTAGCAAGGCGTGCAGTGTTGTGCCACTGACAAGAGGGATGATCATCAAGCCGATAGTCTCCGCGCCCAGGAACTCACTCAAGGGAATCAGATCCGTCTCATCGTGTACGTCTTCCACCGTGAGCACCCCTAACGACTGGCGCACATGGTTCAAAAGGGGCGTGTCGGGCAAAACGAGAGGCAATTTCACCCCTCTACGTTTAGGCACCATGTGCGAGACCACGGCCACCTCACCGCGGAAAACAACCAGGGAGACACGGCGTGCCCCCAGGGCATCACGCAATTCGCGCGCCGTCAGTCGAGAAATCTCGTCCGCGTTCAGAAGACCGCTGAGTTCGGCAGAGAAACGGTTGAGCAGCGCAAGACGCTTCGAGCGTTGGTCAAGTTCGGCAGCACGGCGCAGGCTCTCTTCATAGAGTGCGGCGTTTTCAAGGGCAACCGCCGCCTGTCCCGCAAAGGCAGTCGCCAGGTGAAGGTGTTCTACGGTGTAGAAACCGGCCTCTCGCTTCTCAAGCGCTATGACACCGATCACTTCTCCCTTCGCGACCAATGGCGCGCCCAACCAGGACAGATACAACGTCTCGGCAAGGGCCGGAAAGCGCTCGTCCTGACGCACATCATCCACCACCACTCCCTGACCGGTACGCAACATTTCCTGGAACAGAGCACTATCCTCAATATCTACACTCAGACCGATACGCTCATCCTCATCTCGGAAGCCGCTCGCCGCGGCGACGACCAGGCGTTCTCCATCACGCAACCACAGGGTAGCCGTATCGAAGGGCAGCACCGGCGCCAATTGGTCCAGCAGCGAGGCAATCAACTCATCCCGCTGTAGACGAGATGTGATCACCGCCGCTACATCGGTAAGGGCCTGCAACTGACCGGCACGCTCACGGGCCTCTTGCACCAATTGCACATTCTGCAACGAGAGACCCACCTGCTGGGAGAGAGAAAGCAGAAGCGCCTCATCTTCCTCGCGGAAGGCCGCGGACGTGTTGAAGTTATCCAACACCAGCACACCCAGGCACTGGGGGCCACTTTGAATGGGGATCAACATACTGGAGACCGGCAATCGTCCACCGGTTGCCTGGCGATAACGCATCAGGGCTTCTGCAGAGAGGGTGTAATCACGCGCAAAATTGACCTCATCCACACGAAGTGGCCTTACTTCAGCGAAAACACTCCCCGGCAGCGCTTCTCCCGGACGATAAGTGATCGCCATCATGCTGCTATTATCGGCATAACCAGAGGCAGCCTTTGCGACCAGGCACGCCCGAGATTCGTCCCACAGGAACACCGCCCCGGCATGTGCCGCCGGGATAACCCGCAAAGCGCTCTCCAGCAACGCCTCCACCACGCCAACCGTATCCAGGCCGCTCAGACGTCGGCTGAAATCCAGTAACAGGTTGACCTCGTGCAAACGACGGCGCGTCTCACTGAGCAAGTTGATATTCTGCAAGATGACCGAGGCGTGGCGCGCGATCTGGAGGTAAATTTGTTGATCTTCATCGGTAAGCGCCGGCAACGGTTCACTGCTCACCGCCAGCACTGCCGCTATCGTCTTCCCTTCCACCGTGATCGGCAGGCAGATGAATCCCCTGGCCCTCAAAGCGCTCAGCAGAGGCGTATCGCGCCACTCATCGTTGGTATCCAGGTTCATCACCAGCATCGTCTCCCCCGTCTGCAGGCAGGTACGCAGAGGGTTGCGCTGCCCAAAGAGTGCCTCCGGGTTTGTCGCCTGCGGCACGTTCCCCAACATATAGAGCAAATGCGGCCCCTCCGGCGTGCTCTCGGCGATCAAGGCTGCCGACATCTCCAGACGGGTGATAATCTCGCGCCCCAGAGCGAGTAACGCCGACGAGGAATCCAATTGCCGGCCTACCGCCTCGGTAATCTGCAAACCCGCCAGAATACGACGCGCCCTCCGCTCCAGATTCTGGATGGCAACCGTTTGCTCCAGGTCTTTGCGTAGCAAGAGGGGCAGGTCGTTTTGCCCCACGCGCAACAACTGTTGCTGGCGTTTCAGGCCGGCGTTGAGCGCTTCGATTTGTTCATTCAACTCATTCAACCGCTGGTGATTATCTATCACCAACGCCGCCTGGGCTGCGAAAATCTCCAACGCCTCGATGGTCGCCCGATCCGGACGTAATCCATCGCGTGGCGCGTCCACGCTGAGCAACCCCAACGGTTCGCCGGAAGGCTTCTCCAACGGAACAAGCAGGAAATCCTCCGGATGCCACGAGTCGGAAGACAACTCCTCAGGTGATGATGGGAGTAGAGTTACAACGTGGACATCGGACGGAATAATCGGTGTTCGGTCGTGGGGAATGTAATAAGAACGTCCAATACGGAATTCAGGACGCAACAATTGCTTCACACTCTGCCATGGCTGTCGGCGTGCCCGTAACTCTGCCAGCGTCTCCGGAGGGATGCCAACTCCGGCCACTCGCCGCAACATACCGTCCTCGGGCTGATACACGCTGAAAAGCACCACCTGGAACGGCGTAGCCCCCCGAATCGCCTGGGCGATGCTGGCGAGGGCACTTTCCAACGGTTGATCGGGGGTCAGCGCCCCCGTGATCTCGACCAGTTTAGCCAGCGTCTCCGCGCGCCGCCGGAGCAGTTCTCCTCGCCGTTGTTGTTCCTGATACCGCTGCGCGTTTCCAATGGCAATAGCAGCCTGTACGGCCAGGATCTGGGTAATCTCTACCGCCGTTTCGTCGAAGAAAGCCTCTTGCCCCGAGTGCAGGTGAATCAGACCGGCGACCTCCCCCTGGTAAGCGATGGGAACCAGCAATGCCGAGCGGACTCCCTCGTGTGGAGGGCGATACTCGCTCTCCTCAAAATCGGAGATGACCAACGCCTCATCGCTCCGGACTGCTTGCAGTTCGAAAGGCAACAGGCGCTCGCCTGTCGGGCAGCCGAGAGAAAGAAGAACACGAGGTTCGTTCCCTTTCTCATCGGATTCCAGCAAACGGATCGTGCCACAATCGGCGCGCGTGGTGCGTATACTTTCATCATAGACGACCTGGAGCAATTGGGGCAAATCCAGGGTGGCACTCAATTCCCGGTTGACGCGAGCCAGAGCGGTCAACTGCTCCACGCGACGGCGCAGATTCTCATCCGTCTGCGCACTGAGCGTGGCCTCGTCAATCGCCGCAGCCAGTTGCCCTGCCGCGGTCATCATCATTTGCAGATCGTCTGTACTGAAGAAATCGCGCTCCCGGCTTGCGAGCATCAACTCACCGAGGCTACGCTCACGCGCCACCAGAGGGACAACAACCGCCGACTCCATCTGCAACGTCTCAATCAAGGGACGATAGAGTGGCAGAACCCTCTGATCTGTGCTCAAATGCCCCGAAAGGAAGGGCCGTTGACTCCCCGAAACAGTGTGCGCGTATTGCGGATCGTTCACGTAGAGGCGCGCCAGAGGTTCGGCCTCCTGAGGTGAGATTCCCCACAGTGACGGCATGTGTGCGCGCAACACGCCCTGGCGCTCATCGAGGAGAAACACCGCCCCGGCATCGGCGCCCAACAAGCGAGCCAGTTCCGGTACGGCGAAACCAAGCACCTCGTCCAGTGTGGCCGTCGAAGCGGCCAGGCTGGCGATCCGACGCAAAGCCTCCGAGCGGCGCGCACGTCGTCGAGTCTCCTGCATCAAAGTAGCGTTATCAATCATCGCCGCAGCCTGATTGGCAACAATCTGTGCCAGACGTAACTCCTCATCCGAAAACGGAGCGGGGCCTTGACGATGATTGGATAACTGCAAATACCCCAGCACCCTCCCTCCTGACTGGAGAGGGATCAACGCCGTATCGTGTAAACTGGCCGCCCGCGCGATATCTTGCAAGCCCAGATCATACCATCGCGGGTCCTCTGCCGCGTCTTCGGTCAGAAGCATCTCCTGACTCGCAAGCAACTTCTCTGCCGGGCTATCTACCTCTACAGAGGTCTGATAGATTTCAATGACGTGTGGAGGTAATCCCTGAAACGGCTTTTGCCCTCGCAAGACCCGCTGAGCCTCATCATACAGGAGGAAACCAACAATCTCTACATCGAATAGTGAAACGATGCTCTGTACCAGATGCCGGAACAAATCCTCCGGTTCGCGCAGGGACGCAACAGCCTGAGCCAGTTCCGCCAGGCTGGTCAACTCGGCGGTGCGTCGCCGCTCGGCCTCATAGAGCAACGCATTGCGCACGGCCACACCAACCTGTCCGGAGAGAAGGCATAGCAGATCGAAGTCTCCCTGGGAAAACGCCCCCCCTCGCACACTGCCGACCTCCAGCGTGCCGACCAGTTCCTCCCCTGCCAGCAAGGGGACACCAACATACGAACGGAAGGGAAACGACCGTCCCCCATCCAGCAAAAGCGATTCTTCAAGTGCTGCATCCTGGTCGGGGATAAATAGCGGTTGTCGTTCTCCAAGCAAGCGATGCTCGTAAGCCTCGAAGCGGCTGGTCTTTTCCCGCCTGACCCTCTTCCCCCGACGCTCCAGGGCATCGTAGCGGTAAGGGATCAATCTTTGTTGCCCGCTATCCCAGACTTTAATCTCCAGGGCGTCCAGAGGGAGCAGACGACTGATATTCTCCGCGATCGCCTCCAGTGTAGCCTGGAGTTCCAGATTAGAGGCAATCGCCTGACCGAAATCGCCGAGCAATTTCAGGAGAGAGGTGGCCGATTCGCGATCTTCCTTCTGCAATGCCGCGGCCACATCCAACCGCCGCATGGTCACCAGGAAAGAGGGATCCCGGCCAGGCACCCGATACGAGGCAACCTCCACAGGCTGGCCATTTACTGCAATGCGCTCCTGCCCTTCCGCCACACATAAACTGAGAAAATCATCCGCCGGACGCGCGCGTTGCGCCAGACGTTCCAGATCGGGGTATTCATCCTGTCGCAAGCCAAACCACTCACGAGCCAGACCATTGATGTAATCAATGCGGCCCCCCTGGCGAATCAGTAAAACGGCCTCCTCACGCCCATCGTGTCCCTCTGAGATGATCGGCAAGGGATTCGCCTGGGAAACAGCCTGGGGCCGCGGCACCACGCGTAACATCGCCCAGACCAGCACAATCAGCACCAGTCCGAGCAAGAGGAGTCCGATGCCCAGGCCCAGGCCCGTCAACATAGCACGGTTCCCGTCTCAGGAGGATGTGTCAGGCGTATCCTGCCGTCGCGCTTCGGCAGCCAGTTCGGTGATCTCGCGAATATCGGCAAAGGTATGCTGAGAAGGGGTGACAATGCCTACCGAAACGTCCATCAGCGGCACCTTGACGGCTTCCCCTCCCGGTCGTGTCACCACGATGAACCCTTGTTGTCGATCCATGAAGTTGTAATGCGTCTGTACTTCTTCGGCAAAACGTTCCTTCAAGCGTTGGCGGATGGCCGGCGCAGCATCCTCAGTGGTGATGATGATGAAATTATCTCCACCGGCATGACCGATAAAATCATCTGGGGTGCCCAGTTCGTCCACAATTTCGCCCAGCAACATGGCCGTAAAACGAAGCACGTCATCGCCCGCAACGAAACCATAGACTTCACGGAAAGGCTCAAAATGGTTGATGCGCACATCCATCAACGCCCAACCGTCCTCGCGTATAATGCGACGAAGTTGCTCTTCAATGAGACGACCCGCAGGGAGTCCGGAGCGGGGGTCGGTCAGGCTTTCCCGCTCAGAGCGCCGGATCGCCCCCTGGACGCGCAGTTTCAGTTCCTCGATATCGAACGGTTTGGTGATGTAATCGTCCGCCCCCAACTCGAGGCCTTGCAATTTGTCGCTGCGCTCATCCTTCTGAGTCAAGAAGATGACCGGGATATGGCTGGTACGCGTGTTGGTGCGCAGGGTGCGGCAGACCTCGTAGCCATCAATATCGGGAAGCATAATATCCAGGATGATCAGATGGGGAAGCACCTGGCGCGTTTTCTCCAACGCCTCGGAGCCGCGCGCGGCGATATCCACATCATAATCCAGGCCGGTGAAGAAAATCTTGAGCATGTTAGCGATATCGTTGTCATCTTCGACGATCAAAAGGCGGGCTTTTCCCATACGTGCCTCCTGTGTTTCATCGCGGCATAGAGACTGCTCTCTCAGCGATGCGTGCGTTTACGGGCGTTCTCACGGATACGCTCAATATCCTGCAACGTCACCTCACGTTCAAAAGAACGAAAACCGCTCAGACGAAAACCATGCTTTTCAGCAATAGCAGTAATCTCGGCCACACGGTCACGGCTGATGCGCCGGCCCAGGGTGTAATCTTCAAAGCGGCCCTCCAGTGCCAGAGCCATGGTCTCGGCCATGCAGGCATACGCCTTGCCGGGAGGCAGGCCAAAATTAAAATGGAAATTCACCGGGCCAGGGACATCCACCATGCCGCCGTCAATTACTAATATATCATCTCTTGCCCTTGCCACCATTGCAGATACATCGCGAGGTTGAGCAACATCACAAATCACACTGCCGGGGCGCAGAGTCTCGGCAGGAATCACGTCGCGGACGGCGCTGGTCGCAGAGAGAATAGCCTGCGCATCGGCCAGGACACTCATATCTGTACTGGGGATCAGTTCCGCCCGCGCCGAGACCGCCATTTTCTCGCGGATGCGTTCCAGGGCCTGCATTCTTCGTCCAATCAGGTAAAGGCGAGGGACTTCATCGGCCAACACTGCCGCGCAGGCCCGACCGATGGCCCCGGTCGCTCCGACGACCGCCGCTGCCGTCTTTTGCAGGGGAATTTCCATCATCTCGGACGCTTTTCGTAATGCCTGCACCGCGACCGATACCGTATAGGAATCGCCGGTCGTCACCGGGACATCCAACGCCTTGGCAATAGTAATGCCGGCATCGCCAACGACAGCGGTATACGCGCCCAGGCCCAGTATGCGCGCCCCGAGTCGCTCGGCCATTCGCCCGGTCTGGATTATCTTACGATAAACGACCCGAACGGGCAACTCCATCATCCGTCGGGGAGTATAAGGACAGGCCAGGAACCAGCCTTTGATTTGCTTGCCGGTGGCCGCCGAAGTCACCCCCTCAATTTCGGAGATATAGACGGGAGGGAAAAAGGTGGAGAAAAAGTCAATCTGCCGTTCGTTCAGCACACGCCCCAGGAACGGATATTTTCGACTGACGTCGCGTTTCGGGTCAATGGGGTGAATGATGAAGGCAAAAGTATCCATGTCACCAGGATTCCACCTCGGTCTCTCCACGTCTCGGGTAAAGCCGGCGGTGTAACGATCCAGCCTTCATCCAATGATGGTCGCTCTCCTCGTAGGAGACATCTCGCTGGATGATGCGTTGCTCGCGCGAGGCAACCAGCACCACATCCGATTCGATCATGCGCGCCGGGAAAACAATCAATCCCGAGCCAAGACGGCAATTGTGCCCCACACACCCTCCCATAACCGGTCGGTTAGAGGGGCGGAGTTGCCCTTCCCCATCGCGAGCGCGTATCGGTGTGGGAATCAAATTATAATCCGTAAAGGTTGTACCTGCGCCGATGAACGTGTTCCTCCCCACAACGCACATCTGCAGACAGGTATTCTGGGCTACCATGCTGTTGTCCATCACGGTGGTCATAAAGAGGGAAGCGCGGAAGGGGAGAAATGTGCCGTCCCCCACGACCGAAAGCATTACCTGACAATCCTGAGAAATATTGACAT